>JAAYWX010000067.1 GCA_012516225.1 Clostridiales bacterium | reverse complement strand
TGTTAGGTAAGGTCGATATCCTTGGCATGGACCGAAATTCGGACGTGCTGGGCATGATCAAGGATGGAGTCATCACTGCGTCTATCGTACAGAACGACGTATCGATGGCATATTGGGCGATGGTTTCCCTCATCACGGCCAAACATTACGATATGCCGCTGACCTCCGATAACGCTGCTGCGGGCGTCAAGGTGGCTCCCAACAACATCTTTACATCTGTGAACCTGGTGACAAAGGATAATGTAGAATACTATCTTGCCGAAAATGAGATTTATGCACAAGCCCAGTAATAGGGGTACCAAAACGATGTGACTATGGCTCGGCGGGTGCGCCCTGCGGGCGTATCCGCCGCCAAATACAACGAGAGAGAGACCTATGGCAAAATTTAAAGTATACATCAGCGATTACGATTATCCGGACAATTCGATAGAAAAAGCCATACTGGAGCCTATCGGTGCCGAGGTAATTGGCCTTAAATGCAATACGGGGGAAGGCTTGGGCGAACTTGCCGCGGATGCGGATGCCATCCTGCAGCAATACGCGAAAATTATGCGTCCCACCATTGAGAAGCTTAAAAAATGCAAAATAATAGCCCGGTATGGCGTCGGCGTGGATATAGTAGATGTAAAAGCTGCGTATGAGCACGGCATAGTGGTGACGAATGTGCCGTATTACTGCATTGACGAGGTTGCCGATCATGCCATCACGCTGTCCTTTATGATGGAGCGGAGCATTCCCCGCTACAATGAGAGGGTTCATAGCGGCAGTTACCGGTGGCAGGATTGGAACGTGCCGATACAGCGGTTCAGGGGCGCGGTGTACGGGTTGATTGGTTTTGGCCGCATTGCGCAGAATATTGCGCGAAAGCTGCTGCCATTTGGTTTTCGTATTGTCGCTTATGACCCATATGTTTCTGAAAGCTATATCAACACGTTCGGCGTTGAGAAACTGCCTTTGGAAGAACTGTTGAGCATCAGCCATATTGTCACTGTGCTGACGCCCTATACAGAAGAGACGCATCATATCATAAACGCTCATACGCTGAGTCTGATGCGCGAGGATGCCTATCTGGTTTGTGTCTCGAGGGGCAAATGCGTTGATAACAAGGCGCTGTATGAAGTGCTGAAAAACAGGCGTATAGCTGGGGCGGCATTGGATGATCCTGAAGAAGAACCGATGAAGATGGAAAACTGGACCCCGAAAAACAACCCGCTGTTTACGCTGGACAATTGTTTCTTTACGCCGCATACGGCATATGTCAGCAAACAATCGCTGGAGGAATGCCGCCGGGTTGCGGCAAACAACGTGAAGGCGGTGCTGCTGGGTCAAAAGCCGTTCGATATTGTAAAACCTAACGAGGTGTAAAGAATGGAGAATTGTGATCTGAGATTTGAAATTGCCCATATTGGCATCAACTGTGCCGATGAGGCGGAAGCAGAGAGTGTTGCCAAGCTGTTCTGCAAATTGTTCGGCTTTGAGATGAAAGTTGGCAACAGTTCGATATTTGCCGGCGAAAGCATTGAGGTGATGAAAACGAAGTTTTTGGGCCAAAATGGACACATTGCCATTAGGACTAATGATGTCGAGAAAGCAGTTGAAAAGTTGAAAGTTGATGGCTTTGAAGTGAATATGGATACAGCCAAGCTGGACGCTACAGGTAAAATAAAAAGCGTTTATCTTTACGATGAAATAGGTGGATTTGCGATTCATCTCCTTGCTGCAAAGTGATTCCGCTGTGATTTGGAGTGGTTGGACTTGCAGGCAGGAAAGTACTTGCTGGACCTGTGGCATGAGTCAATAATAAAAATGAGAGACTGTTCTGATTTTGTGTAAGCCTCCGAAAGGGATAAGATGGAAGAACCTGGCGGAGGTTTTGTTCTTGGCAGAATTAGGGCTTTTTCTTGGTTCTGATTTATTTATTGCCCAATCCGATTAGGCGTGCCTTATCTTGTAATACAGGTCCGCCGCAGCGAGCGGCCCATGCCGCTGATATCATATCCGTGCAATGGCGGCGTAACTCGGCAAACTGATAAGAGTTGTACTTTTTAACATAAAAAGACATGGATTTTTTTGACCGCAAAAATGTCCAGTATGTTTTCCGGCGTTTATTTGCACAGTTAAAATATATCCCACATTCAATAAATTTATCTATTCATGTTAATGCATACCACGCGTAATATAAACATATCAAATGATAGGAGGTGTTATTGATGGCAAAAAAGGTTATTGTATTTTTGCTCGCACTCGCCATGGTGGCAGTGATGTTTGTGGCATGTACGCCGGCTCCCGCTACGGTATCCGAGACTCCTTCTCAGGCTGCGCCTGCATCCCAAGCTCCTTCTTCTGAGGCTCCGCCGGCTTCCGAGGCTCCTGTGGCAGAAGGAAAGCTCGTAGGGCTGACAATGCCGACGAAGTCGCTGCAGAGGTGGAACGAGGACGGCGC
>JAAYWX010000066.1 GCA_012516225.1 Clostridiales bacterium | reverse complement strand
CACAAGAATGGCTGCTCTCGGAGCATGGCTTTCCAGGTCATCCCGCTCCTCAAACCGTTCTTCAAAGCTTAAGATTCTTGGAATATGCCTGCTCATGGCATACGCATACTTTGCTTTTATGTTTATGCTCGCCGCATATTTCGGTGAAATAGCAAAGCCGCTTTATAATGCGGGCATAGGATGGCTTTACTTTACGCTTTTTGGGCTGACAGCTTTTTCTCTTATGTTTATAGGAAGCATTTTTGCGGTAAAAACTCATTTATACGAAGCAACCGACAACGAGCTTCTTCTGGCCTTGCCTATTCCTCCCAAATACATTCTTGCAAGCAGAATGATTGTACTCGTTGCCTTTAATTTCATTTTTGAAATAATCGCAGCCATTCCTGCAATCGTTATGTGGGTCAGGGTTGCTCCTTTTCCCGTGGCTTCATCCTTTTCTTTTGCGGCGGTCTTTCTTGCCCTGCCGTTTTTTTCAATGGCCGTATCTGGTCTTTTAGGATGGCTTATAGCACTTTTTACAAGAAAAATTCGCGGCAAATCATTTCTGACGGTGCTGTTTTATATCGCCTTCCTTTTTTTGTATTTCTTCCTTTTCAGCAAAGCCAATACCTACATTCAAAAGCTTGTAGCAAACGGAAAAGAAATTGCAGGTTCCCTTGGGGCGGTTGCTCCTTTGTACTGGCTCGGAAATTCCATTGCAAATCCTAACATTCTTCAGCTTGCCTCTTCTCTCGCCGTAATGCTCATTCCGTTTTTCCTGATGTATTATATACTCTCGGCCACATTTATAAATATAGCGACGGCAAACCGCGGTTTTGCAAAAAATAAGTATAAGCATAAATCCATGCATATGTCGTCGCAGTCATCCGCTCTGCTTCGTCGCGAAATGAAACATTTTCTTTCTTCTCCGGGATACATTCTTAACGCGGGACTCGGTGTTTTGTTCATCCTTGCTGCCGCAATCGCCCTTATTATAAAAAAGGCGGATTTGCTGCTGTTTATAGGTCAGCTTGGTCTTGAACTTAATGAGGTATCCACCTTTTTAACCCTTGGAATTTGTTTGCTTGCATCCACAATTCTTTTCACAGCGCCGTCGGTTTCCCTTGAAGGCAAAACACTATGGATATTAAAATCCCTGCCCGTCAGAACGAAGGATGTTTTAAATGCAAAGCTTAATCTGCACAGGTGTATGTCGCTCCCAGCAGTCTTTGCAGTTTCCATAGTTTCTGCCGTCATTTTGAGTGTTCCGGTCCGGCTCAGTCTTCCGCTTATAGCTGCGCCATTTCTCTTTGTTAATCTCTCCGCCCAAATAGGGCTCATCTGCAACATCAACCATCCTAATTTTGACTGGGTAAATGAAACACAGGTTGTTAAGCAAAGCCTCAGCGTCATTCTCTCCATGCTGATAAGCGGAGCGGCTGTTCTTATACCCGGAGCAGTCTATTTTCTGCTGTCCAGAAAGATAAACACAGAGCTGTTTTTATATGCTTACACCGCTCTGCTTGCTGCCGCTTCTGCGTTTTGCGGGAAATGGCTCAATACAAAAGGGGCGGAAAAATTCGACGAGCTTGCATGATTTTCAGCCTTGAAGTCTGGTGCTTCAAGGCTGTTTTTGTATTTCCCCATTGCTTAAATATGCACAACACGCTCCTGTGAATTTCTGGATATTTATATCATTGACTACAATTCTTGTTTGTGATATTTTTGTTTCAAGAAATGAAATAACCAAAAACTTGCAAATCCTGTTTTGGTTATTTTGATAAACCGCATTGTGGAAAAACGGCGGTTTTTTCTTTTTGCGGTCAGCTTATCTCGTGCACTTGAGCATGGAGCAAGGAGGGAAAATGAAATGAAACAGCGTGCAAAAGCAGCTATTGTCAGTTCTTTTAAAGAACTGCTCTCCAAGCAGTCAATAGATAAGATAACGGTTAAAGATATTTGTCAGCACTGCGACGTAAACCGGCAGACTTTCTATTATTATTTTACCGATATAATGGATGTCTTCAAATATGTCACTTTTAAAGAACTGTCGGCGGATATAGCGCAGAACAGAACTTTTGAAACATGGGAAGGCGGCTTTCTCGCCACAATGAATTATCTAAAAAACAACTCAAAAATGATTCTCCATGTATACAACTCCACTTACTGGCCGGAGGCATACGCGTTCTTTTCAACACTTTCAAACAAACTGCTCAATGATGTTGTCGACGAATGCATCGCAGATCTCGGTGTCAACTTGAACGATAAAGATAAAAATTTTATCATCAACTTCTATCGCCATGTATTCAATGGTCTTATGATTGACTGGGTCAACGAGGGTATGGAGGACGAGCCTAATGTAATTCTTAAAAAGTTGCTGCTCATGATTTCCGGTAGCATTCCCCGTTCTGTAATTGCTTTCGTGGAAGCCCAGAACGGATGATTGTCAAAAAAATATTTGATTTTGTTATTTTTCAGACACTTTTGAATATGTGTCTATTGATACGCGTATCTATTGAATATAAAATGAAAGTGCCTGGTAGGATTGGAGAATATACTAAAATTATTTATTGTGAGGGGATTGTGTTATGTTTGTTTTTGACAACGCCTATGGCGGAACAGTGGCGACCGGCATTCTCGGCTGGCTTCTTGTGTTCGCTGGTTTGTTCGTTCTGAACGAGCTTACCCGAAGATTCAAATGGGCAGGATTTACCGCATTCTTTATACTGCCCATAGTACTGACTGTGCTTTGGTTTACTGCTCTTGACGGAACCGCCTATAAAGACTGGTTCCATCTCGCTAAAGTCTATTCCGCTACGGCAGGCTGCATAGGCTTTTGGTGCATCCGTTTTGTCCATGGTACTGACAAAAAAACTGGAAAAGAATGGCGGCTTTCCGAGAAAAAATGGGCTCTCTGTTTCCCGCCGCTCATTCTTGCAATAAACATTATTGAAGCCTGCGCACGCGACATTCAGGTCGGAAATACTTACAAAGTCCTTACGCAGGTACTTGAAGAAGGTACAACAAACACCTACTTCAACCTTATGGGCGGTCCGTGGAACTTTATGAATGCTGCGGCTGGTATACTCAACATCATCACCATAACAGGATGGTTCGGTATAGTAATCCGGAAAAAGACGGACAAAGACGGCAGCAGAGATATGCTCTGGCCCGATATGCTCTGGTTCTGGATAATAGCATATGACCTTTGGAACTTTGCATATACCTACAACTGCCTGCCCCACCATGCTTGGTACTGCGGTCTTGCTCTCCTTATTGCTCCGACTCTCTGTGCATTTACAGTCGGCAAAGGCGCATGGCTTCAGCATCGTGCACAGACACTGGCTCTCTGGTGCATGTTCGCACAAACATTCCCCAAATTCCAAGATTTCAGCAAGTTCTCAGTCGTTTCAAGCTACAACCCCACCACCTACAATGTCGTCAGCGGCCTTGCTCTCGCTTCAAATATTGCGGTTTTCATTTACATGATTTACAAAGTCGCCAAGACAAAGAGAAACCCCTATACTGGAGAACTTTATACAGACTTGGCAAAATACAAGGAAATCAAGGAACTTGCAGAAACGTCAACTACTTCAATATAAGACTGTTTCGTAAAACAATAAGACAGGCAGTTGTTGCCTGTCTTATTGTTTTATCCTAACATTGTGCATTAATCCTTTAATTCATCTGATAAACCCAAAAGAATTTTTATCTGTCTCCTTGTTTTTTAATCGCATCTCTTTTCTTGTATTTCACATGGGACAGCCGAACTACTGATGTGGAGAGTTCATTTCCGTTTGACGGAATTTCAGAATAAGCAAAAGACGCCGATTTGCTTTTGCAGAGCGGCGTCTTTATTTTTGCCAAGCGCAAACGTTGCGCAGATTTTTATACCTCTTTTTATATGTTTGTTATATGGCAAATGCGGAGATTTACTTAGCCTTTTCTTTCTTCTCGCCTATGCTAAGGATAAGATTGAGTATAATTCCGAAAATAGCTGCACCTGCAATGCAAGGAACATTCATACCAAAAAACGGAATATTGCCGCTGAAAGCGTATTGCCCGCCGACTCCTATCACCATAATAGAAGCAATTACGGCTATATTTTTGGCACTGAACATATCTACCTTTTTATCTATCATAATTGCTATTCCCTGCGCGGCAATCGCTCCGAAAAGGTAGATCTCAAGTCCTCCTATTACCGCTGTGGGAATTCCGTAGATTATCTTAATCAGGGGCGTAAAGAAAGAGATTACCATTGCAATTACAGAGGCGGCTATAAGCACTGGAATGGAAAACACTTTAGTTATTGCCATAGTGCTGATGTTTTCGCCGTAATTGGTACCTGCAGGTCCGCCGACAAAACCTGATATCATGTCGCAGATGCCGTCTCCGATGAGATTCCTATCCAGCATATCCGCAAGGTTATATTTTTTCTTGCCTTTTTTTGCCGCAAGATCGTTGACGTATATATCAAGCTGGTATATGTGTGCGGTGGATTCGGGAATAGTTGCAATTGCGATAGGCATAATAGCGGCGACAGCCGCCCATGAAACCTTCGGGAATGAGAAAGCTGGCATGGCAAATATGCTTCCGTCTCCGAGCTTCCAAGCGGAAGCTGCCAGAGCTTCAGGAGGAAGACTGCGGAAAAGGCTGTAATCTGCCCCGCCGACCCAATATATCACCGCGGAGAATATGCATCCCACACCTGCACCGAGAAGAAGCGGAAGCTGCCCTAAGAAGCCTTTAAGATATCTTGAGAACAGAATGGTTGAAAACAGCGTTGCAAGGGAAACCGCCCATACCCATCCGGAAGCGAGGACACCTGACGCTTCGGCAACGGGGGCGGCATCTTTCAGCGCATTGCCCGCAAGAGTAAGCCCGATTATCATTGCAATAGAGCCTGTGATGGAAGCCGGCAGAACTTTTTCAACGGCATTTCTTCCGGAAAATTTAACAAGCAGGCCAGCGGCAATGGAAACTAAGCCCGAAGCTATTATTCCGAACTGGGCAATTTGTATGGCTTCGGTTGGAAGTATGCCGTTGACCTTAGCGTATCCCTGCGCAGCAGCAAGTCCCGAAATCGCGGACAGGTATGAAAAGCTGGAACCATAGTACATCGGGATTTTTTTCCCCGAAATGAGCACAAAACATACCGTTGCAAGTCCGCTTGCAAAAATTGTGGTTGAAACCTGAAAACCGGTGATGAGCGCAACGGCTATTGTCGCGGGGAACATTACGATAACCTGCTGAAGCGCATACAAAAGCAGTTTACCCGGAGACGGTTTTTCATCTTGCAGATAGCCTACAACAATTTCCTTTTCTTTTTTCATACGTTCTCTCCTCTTAAAATATAATTATTTTTCATATATCGATACATTTGTAGTGCCGTCATGCTCAGTCAGCCGGACTGAAACTATCTCGTTTAAAGAAGTGGGGATATTTTTGCCGACATAAGTCGCCTTTATTGGAAGCTCACTATGCCCACGGTCAATTAAAATGGCAAGCTGAACCCTTGCCGGACGGCCAAGCTGCATTACTGCATCAAGCGCTGCACGGGCTGTCCTACCCGTAAAAATGACATCGTCAACCAAGATAACCGTTTTGCCTTCTACTGAAAACGGCACATCAGTATCGCTGACAACAGGGTCTTTATCAATTTTAGTTAAGTCGTCGCGATAAAGCGTTATATCCAGTTTACCGACATCAATATCGGTATTTGCAATTGCTTTGATATTCTGCGCTATTCTGTACGCAAGAGGAATTCCTCGAGTCTTTATGCCTATCAGGCAAATGTTGTCCGTACCATGGTTTTTCTCTATTATTTCATGTGAAATACGAACCAGTACGCGTTTTACGTCATCTTCCCCCATAATCTGAGCTTTTAGTTTCATTATTTGTCCTCCAGATGAAAAATCCTGTTTTTGCATAAAAAAATCCTTGTCTGTACATACAGACAAGGTTGCAAACCGACTCAAGAGTCATTAAAGCCGATTATCCGATATTTCACCTTGTCGGCATCGCAGTACCGAATTTAAGGAGCCGCGGACATAATAACCTATATTGCAGCAAATTTCAACCATTTTCTTAAATTTTAGCAAAAGCAATAAAAATAATGCTATATTTTGTACCCATACAAAGTTTTTATTACAATATCATGATATAAAAAAACGACAGGCAAAAAATGCCTGTCGTATCAGCCTATTGGAAAAGCAGTTGATTTACTGTACTTTTCCGCATAAATGCTGAAATAAGGAGGGTTAATGGATAACACTACCGGCACGAGGGAAATTATGCCGGGGCAATCAAAAATTATAGGTGTAAAAGGCTGTTTAAAGTATCTATGCCTTTACTTCTTTTTTCTTAAAGAGAGCTTTAATGTTGTCCCAGAAAGGCCATATAAGCAGGGCAACATCTATGATAATAAGCAGAATTGAAAGCGGTGTAAGTACAACGCTGGCGACATCTCCCTGCATTAATATAAGTGCGCGGCGCAGGTCGATTTCCGCGCTCTTTCCGAGTACGAACGCCAGAACAAAAGGTGCAAGAGGTATTCCAAGCCTGTCCATAAAATACCCGATAACGCCGAAAATCAGAACCAGCAGCATATCAAACGCCAGATATCTGAAGCTGAAAGCACCGAGAACGCACAGTGCCGTAATAACGGGAATCAGCACACTGCTTGGAACTTTTGTAATTTTCGCATAAAAACGTGCTCCGTACAGTCCGAAAAGCAGTATAAAAACGTTTGCCAAAATAAGTCCGAAAATAAGTCCGTAAACGTATTTTGCGTTCGTAGTGAAAAGCTGCGTTCCGGGGGCAAGTCCATGAATCAGCAGTGCCGCCATAAACAGAGCTGATGTTCCGTTTCCGGGAATACCGAGCGTCAGCAGCGGTACAAGTGAGCCGCCAACAACGCCGTTATTTGCTGCAGAAACAGATGCAAGTCCTTTAGGATTGCCTTTGCCGAAAGATTCGGGATCTTTATCCGAGCTTCTTGCCAAGTTATAGCTCATACCTGCCGCAACCGTTGTGCCGGCTGCGGGGACTATTCCGATTAATGTACCTATTACAGAACCACGGAGGGTTTCAAACAATATGTTTTTAAGCTCTTTAGGTGACAGCCATACGCTGCCCTTCATGCTTTCTTCGCCGATGACTATGGACTTTCTGTTTTCCGCAATCAAAACAAATACCTGTGAGAATGCGAACATTCCAAGTACAACCGGCAGAAGCGGAAGTTCGTCATAAATAGCCATTATGCCAAAATTAAATCGTGAAAATCCGGTAAGCCCGTCCAAACCTACCAGCGAGCACAAAAATCCGAGAGTGGCGCTCATAAGGCCTTTAAGTGCTCTTTCTTTTACAAGGCTGATGATGATGATAATGCCCATCATTACCGTCAGGAATAGTTCCCATGCTCCAAAGTAGAAAGCAAGTTTTGCAAGCTGGGGGGCAATGAAAAGCAGAGCAAGGCAGCCAACCATGCCGCCTGCAAAAGCGGATATGGTGGTAACACCTATAGCTTTCAACCCTTCGCCTTTCAGTGTCATTGGATAGCCGTCAAGCGTCATAAACAGCGAATCCGATGTTCCCGGTGTATTTACAAGGACTGCCGTAATATTTCCGCCGTAAGAACCTGTTACATATATCGCGCCGAGACAGATAAGAGCGGTTGTGGGTGGCAACGAAAAAGTAAGCGGAAGAAAAATTCCTATGCCGGTATCAGCAGACATTCCCGGCAAAGCTCCTAAAACGACCCCTATCGTTGCGCCTATGCATAGCCACATCAGGTTCTGTAATGTGAACAACTGTGCAAAATATGATAAGATATTCATAGTGTTCTCCCCAGAAATCAAAAATTAAACAGTTTCAGTTAAAATAGAATACCTTCCGGCATCTGCATAGATAAAAGCATCCCGAAAAACAGATAGATAAAAAGTACGACGCCTACATCGACACCGACTATCACTTTCCAGTTTCTCTGTCCGAGAACAAGCATAGCAGCAGGCAAAAATATAAATGACGCTATGTAATACCCGGTAAAATTAATTCCAAGAATATAAAGAAGTATAATACCTGCCATCATGATTGCTCTTCCGGTACCGGAAAGGTTGATGTCAGTATTTGTATATTTCCCTCTTATAATCTGAATTAAAAACAATGTTGTCAGAAAAATGCATAGAGCGCATATAACCTGAGGGAACGTCCTTGAAGCGCGGTCTTCAATCGTAAAAGACGATATCAGGAAAGCTCCTGACATCACATACATGAAGATGCAGCTCAACAGGTTATAATTAAAACCTTTTTCTTTTTTCAATGCTAAATCCCCTCTCTTTTTTAGCACGCAAGGATAATATGTATAACTTTGCGTAATAGTCTCATGTAATCTGCAAAGCTCATACATGAGACTATTACCTCTTACTCAACCAGAATAATTAAGTGTTGTTGTAACTTATGCCCAAGGCTCTTTCTCCCAAAGGTCCTTATAGGTCTTGAAGTATCCCATAAACATTTCAGTTGTTTCTTTGTAGTCTTTTGTGTCATAGGGAATTGTCATATCTGCGCACTGTGCCTTGACATCTGGATCGTTGGCTGCGGCAACAAAGCAGTCAGACAGATACTTGATTATGGCTTCGTCTGTTCCGGCGGGAGCGGCGATTGCTCTGCTGTTGACCTGGATTACGTCGTATCCGCACTCTTTGTAAGTCGGTACATCAGGAACGAGTTCAGAGCGTTCCTCGCTTCCGACAGCCAGAATTTTAATGGAGCCTTCGCTCAGGAATGTTGCCAGATCGCCTACGTTAAGACAGTAAGCATCACAATGTCCGCCGGCAACCGCTGTCAGAACCTCTGTTTCTCCGTCATACGGTACAACTTTGAACTTAGCGCCGGAAGCCTCTTCAAGCTGAAGAACGGCAAGGCCTTCACTTCCCGTAACGGATGTTACGCCTATGGTAATCTTGCCCGGATTTTCCTTGGCGGCGTTCATAAGATCCTGAAGTGTGGCATATTGTGATTTGCTTGATACACCTACGGCACCGGGGTCACTCATCATGTTGAATATATAGGCCATATTGTCCGCAGTGTAGTTTTTGCCGTAAGCAATAGCGGTTATCTGCTGTGCAGTCGGTGCAAAGCCGATTGTATATCCGTCCGGCTTCGATTTAATAAAGTTTGTCCAGCCGATGTCACCGCTGGCACCTTCCTGCTGCTTAACAACAAAACCGTATTTCCATCCTTCCTTCTCTTTGATCTTCTCGGCAAGGATTCGGAAATAAATGTCCTGCATGGACCCTACGCCAAAGGGATAGATATAGGTGATTTCCTTGCTGGGGAAATCCGCGGGGAGTCCCTCGGGGCGAGTAACATTCCAGGTGCTTTCCGCTGTCCCGGCAGCAGGGCTTGCGGAAGGAGCGGGTGATTCTTCTCCGGCATTCTTATTAGACGTACCACAGGCAGCTAATGAGAGTACCATAGCAGCGGCAAGAAGCAGTGCTGCCAACTTTTTCATAATAATTCCTCCTTTTTATTTTCTTACTGATCTCCTCAGTAGTAAGGACACTGTTACTTGCAAATATTTATCCTGTCTTCTTCTGTTGTTGGGTTTACATGAACCATACAGTGCTTTACCTGTGGGAAATGCTGCTCTATCATATCATGTGCATTTTCCGCAACCGAATGCGCATCCGTCAAAACTTTCTGCCCGTCAACCGTAATTTCGACATCAACATATATCCTGTCGCCGAACATACGCGTTTTTATATCGTCTATGCTGACGATGTTGGGATCCTTCTTTATGGTTTCCTTTACTTCCTCAACAAATTCATCACTGCAGGACTTATCTATCATTCTGTTCACAGCATCCATAAAGATATCATAAGACACCTTTATAATGAACAGGCAGATAATTACGCTGGCAACCGCGTCCAGTTTGGGGAATCCGATTCTTGCGCCGAGTATGCCCGCAAAGCTGCCGATTGAGGAAAAGGCGTCAGAGCGGTGATCCCATGCGCTTGCCTTAAGCACACCGGAATCGATTTTCCTTGCGGCGATAATCGTGTACCAATACATTGCCTCTTTGGTAACGATCGAAACGCCGGCGGCAACAAGCGCCAATGCACCAGGAACAGCGAGTTCGGAACTGTCGGCAAATATCTTTTTAATACCTGAGTAACCGATTCCGATACCTATTGTGCAAAGGAAAAACGCAAGAAGCAGTGCCGCGACACATTCAAAACGTTCATGTCCGTAAGGATGTTTGTCGTCCGCATCTCTATGTGCCAGCTTTACACTTATCAAAACAACAAATGTACTTAAAACATCAGAGGCAGAGTGAATACTGTCCGACACCATCGCACCGGAATGTGCAACAATTCCGGCAAACAGCTTAAACAGCGTAAGAATCACATTGCCAATAATTCCGACCCACGACACCTTTGTCGCTATGGCCTTTTTTACGGCTGGATCAATTGCAGAGCTCTCAAAATTTGTCTTCACATGTTACCTCCAAATTGTATAGACATATCATAACAAGCCAAATGTAAGTTGTCAATTACCACTTTGCTTAGATTTCGCTTCGCTGCTATTTTTGTCGAAATACAACAATAAAGCGGCCGCAAAAATCATTATCATGCCAATAAGACTTCTTGTGCCAATGCTTTCATCAAGGAATACAATACCAAAAACAGCCGAGAAAATAATGCCGAGATAGTTTATAATGCTCACTTCTCCGGGGTTGGTCATTTTATATGCCTGCGTCAAAGTAATCTGTCCGACCGCCGCAGTAATTCCTATACCCGCAAGCATCAGCCAGTCCGATGAACTTGGCATAATAAAATTTCTCCATCCGAAAATAACGCTTAGAACGCAAGACAAAAGCGAAAACGTAAAAATAATCGTATTGTTACTTTCTTTTCCTTTGAGATAGCTTATCGCAACGTACGCACCGCCAGCAGTTATAGCAGAAATAAGTCCTACAATAGCCGGCCATGCCTTTTCTATATCAAGGCTCGGATTTATAACAAGAACAGTTCCGATAAAGGCAATCAGCAAAGCGGCTACATGCGGCTTTTTAAGTTTATCTTTCAAAAAAATAGCCGCAAAAAGAATTGTAAAGAAAGGCGAACTTCTGTGAAGCAGTGAAGCATCGGCAACATTCATATGGTTGGTGGCGTAGAAATAGCCGACTACTCCGATATACCCCAGTATAGCCCTCAGAAAAAGAGCGAACCAGTTTTCTTTTTTCCCAAATGCGGGAGTCTTTGTCTTTATAATTGCAAAAACGGGGTAAACCATCGTGACAAAGTTTCTTGCAAAGACCTGCTCCATCGTCGGAATGCTGCCGCTTGAAAGTTTAACTATCAGCTGCATAACACTGAAGCTAAACGTTGACAGCAGCATAAGAAGAATCGCCTTTTGTTTTTTAGTCATCTTTCCACTGCCTCTCGTACCGCCAAAAGATTCTCTTCCGGCGCTTTGGGGTCAACCACGCATCCCGGTCCTATTATCAGCCCTTTGCCGTTTACCATCTGTACAGCTTCCCTTACATGGTTCTTTATAAATTCCGGTGTCTCTGACGCAAGAACGCTTTCATAGTGAAGGGCACTTCCTACAAAAGTCGGAATTTCGCGCAGACCTCCCAAGAAAACTTTCTGGCTTTTTTCGCGGGCTTCAGCCAAACTCGGGCTTGTATAGCGGTCGTGCCAGTTTATTACATTGCACGGATATTTGCTGACTGTATCAAACATTATGTTTGCTCCGTGTATATGAACAACATTGAACCATGTCTTGTCCTTATACGAATTTATGACTTTATAATCATAGGGCTTGCAGAACTCTGCAAAAAGCTCATCTGTCAGATAATCATATGTTGCGCACTGAGTTGCAAAGAAAAAGCCGCTGACGCCTGCTT
>JAAYWX010000065.1 GCA_012516225.1 Clostridiales bacterium | reverse complement strand
CTTCCGCATCTTTGCTGAAGTAAGTGATTTTTTGGCTTATAATGTGATAAAGCCCGCTTTTTTCGGGAACAAATCTGTATAAACGGCAAAGTCCGTCGCTGCCGGAGAAATCAAGCTCCTGCTTTTTGCATCCCTGCTTAATTGCATACACAGGATAATCTTCCTCCGAATCGAAACCCCAAGGTTTTAGATTTTGTCCGAGGCAAAGAGAAACATCAAAAGAAGTTCCCTCACGGATTTGCTCCGAGCAAGGGATAAGCCATGTTTCATATTCCCCCGGCATATTGCCGACGCGATTAAAAAAACTGCCCTCTACCATAAAACTTCCCTCCTGATCATTTTATGTATTGTTGATATTGCATATATTGCGGTTTGCAAAAAAATTTATCCCCTATGGGAGCTTATCTGAAATGACAAAATGTGATAATTTAATACAATAAACAAATACGGTGAAGCCGTGTTTTTTGCATTTGGAAAGGACTGAAAATCATGGACAAAGTAAGGGTTTATGAAATCAAAAAAAGTGTGTACGAAAACAACGACCTTGCGGCGGAGAAGCTGCGGGAAAAGCTGAAACAGCAAAAGACCTGCCTGATGAATCTCATGTCATCTCCCGGTTCGGGGAAAACGACAACCGTTCTCCGCACGATAGAGGCGCTTTCAGACCGCTTCAGAATAGGCGTTATGGAGGCGTATATCGACTCTGCCGTGGACGCTGAAACCATCGCCGCAACAGGAACAAAAGCTATCCAGCTCCACACCGGCGGAATGTGCCACCTTGAGGCGGTCATGACGGAGAGCGGCCTTGAGGAATTTGGTACGGATGACCTTGATTTTGTCATACTTGAAAACGTCGGCAATCTTGTATGCCCTGCTGAATTTGATACCGGCGCAGCTATAGACGTAATGCTGCTCAGCGTTCCGGAAGGCGATGACAAGCCGCTTAAATATCCGTTGATGTTCTCAAAGGTGGATGCGCTTTTGATAAACAAAATCGACGTGAAACCCTATTTTGACTTTGATTCGGATGCTGTCAGGGAACGTGTCAAGAAGCTGAATCCGGATGTGGAGATATTTGAAATCTCCGCAAAGACGGGCGAGGGTATTAAGGAATGGGCCAACTGGCTCGCCGGAAAAATCCTCGATTGGAATAAATAAAAATAAAAAAGTGACTTGCGCTCCTGATTTTTTGTCTTACGGGGAGTGATCCGAACCGCCTGTAACCTCAGTGGTACAGGCGGTTTATATTTATAAACCAAAACTGCTTTATCTGCTCTCACTTTTACCACACATTCACTGATTGAACAACCGGTTACGGGGGTTATTTTTTAAAAATACTTATGTATTTTTCAGTGCTGCTGAACAAGAGGCGTCTTATATCGGGAAAAGGCCGGTAAAACTTATAGGAATATGCTCCGATATAATTTTAGTAAGAGATTTTCAGAGCGGGAGGCGCAGCCATGCAGCAGAGCAATTTTGAAAAGATAGCGGTTTATTCCCGCAAATCACGGTTTACGGGAAAGGGAGAAAGTGTTGAAAATCAGATAGAGATGTGCCGCCAGTATATAAGGGCACAGTATGGGGAAACAAGCGCGGAAAGTGCAATGATATATGAAGACGAGGGATTCTCGGGAGGTAATTTGGAACGTCCCCAATTCAAAAAGATGATGTCTGATGCGAGAAGGAAAAAGTTTACGATGATAGTTGTCTACAGGCTTGACCGGATCAGCAGGAATATAGGAGATTTTGCGAAACTGATTGAGGAACTTTCGGAGCTTGGCATCTCTTTCGTTTCAATCAAGGAACAGTTTGATACTTCATCGCCTATGGGACGTGCTATGATGTATATTGCTTCCGTATTTTCACAGCTTGAACGAGAAACAATAGCGGAACGAATCCGTGATAATATGCATGAACTTGCAAAAACAGGACGCTGGCTCGGCGGAACAACGCCAACTGGATATGAATCCGAGTCCACATCAAAGGTAACGGTTGACGGGAAAGTAAAAAAAGCCTGCAAACTTAAAATCATTCCGGAAGAGGCAGAGTTGGTTAAGCTTATATTTGATAAGTTTATAGAAACTGATTCGCTTACAAAAACCGATACTTTTTTACTTCAAAACGGGTACCTCAGCAAGAACGGGCTGCGTTTCAGCCGCTTTACAATAAAAGGAATACTTACCAATCCGGTTTACATGATTGCCGACAAGGACGCTTTTTATTATCTGCGGGAGAACGAGGCGGATCTTTTTTCGGACGAATCGGAATTTGATGGCTTCCATGGAATTATGGCCTATAACCGTACAATTCAGAAAACCGGAAAGGCAAACCGAAACAGACCTATATGTGAGTGGATAGTATCGGTCGGTGCGCATGAAGGAATTGTTCCGGGAAAGCAATGGGTTGAAGTTCAGGAGAGGCTGGAGCGCAACTGCTCAAAATCATACCGTAAGCCGAGAAGCGGAACAGCTTTGCTTTCGGGTTTAGTATTCTGCGGAAAATGTGGAGACTATATGCGCCCTAAAATGACAACAAGGTTAGGAAAGGATGGAGAGCGGATATATACATACCTGTGCCAGACCAAAGAAAGAAGCCGCCTGCAGTGCTGCGATTGCCGCAACATAAACGGAAATCTGCTTGACAGGGCTGTTGCCGAGGAGATAACGAAACTTTCCGTAAACCGGACGGAGCTTATAGACAGGCTTGAAGAAGGCAAGAAGCGGATTTCGGCTGAGAAAGATAGATATGGCGATGAACTAAGCCGATTGAAACAGTCTGCGGAAGAAAACGAGAAGAAAATAAAAGCACTTGTTTCATCGCTTGGAAAGGCCACCGGCAGCGTGGCGGAGGAATACATTGTTAAGCAAATCGACGAACTCTATGATAACGGCAGAGCACTAAACTGCAGAATTGAAGAAATGGAGCGGCTTGCGGCACGCAATTCCTTGCCCGATGAGGAAATGAAAGCAATATGCGGTGATTTAGCGGTATTTAAATATTCTTTTGACCAGATGGGTATAGAGGAAAAGCGTTTGGTTCTTAGAGAACTTGTGGAAAAAATAGTATGGGACGGTGAGAAGGCGGACATTTATATATACGCTTCAGCTAAATAGTTTTTCAGGGAGGGGTTATACTCAGGAAAATACATACAGATAGTTGCGGCGGGACATTGCGTGAGTATAGCAAATGAAGTGCTGATGTATTTTCGCGCGGCAAAAAAATCCTCATCAGATGTGTCTTTGTCGGATTCGATAGAAACAGACGGCTCAGGCAGCTCGCTCTGCCTTATGGACGTCGTATGTTTTGAAGAAGATATGCTTGAGCAGATCAATAAAAACGAAATGTCGATTACGCTTAAGAAACTTGTGAGTGAGATGCTGGACGCAAGGGAAAGCGAGATTATAAGACTGCGCTATGGGCTTGACGGAGATCCGCCAAAAACACAGCATGAGGTTGCGCAGATATGCGGAATAAGCCGTTCGTATGTGTCAAGAATAGAAAAAAAAGCACTGGAAAAACTGAAGAAGGCACTTGAGGAAGCACACCTTGATTAAAAGCAATTCGGATAAAAGCGCGCTTTTTCAAATGATGAATTAACTGTTTGCAAATAATTGAAATGAAGGGATAACATATGAGTTTTCCGGATATGGTTTATTATGAGCCTGCCGCTCTTGAATATGAGCTTGGGAAAAAGCTGAAGGAAAAATATTCCGATGTCCCGTGGATCGAGATTGAAAACCACAACAACATCCCTGAACTTCGTTCGGAATCAAACGAGGCATTTCCAAAAATGAAAAGACACCTTGTGGTTGCCGTAAGGAAAACGCATAAATATGCGGAAAACCACAAAGTATCGGACTATTTGGTACCATATACGTCCTCAGGCTGTCCGGCTTCATGCCTGTACTGCTATCTTGTCTGCACATACAACAAGTGTGCCTATCTCAGGCTGTTCGTAAATAGGGAACAGATGATGGACAAGATGCTTGAAACGCAGAGAAAATCGGACAGACCGCTATGCTTTGAAATAGGATCAAACAGTGATTTGGTGCTTGAAAATGCCATAACGGACAACCTTAGATGGACAATCGAACGTTTTTCTGAAAGCAAATCCGGATATCTTACTTTCCCGACAAAATTCCATATGGTGAAAGACTTATTGAATCTGAACCACCGCGGAAAAGTAATATTCAGGATGAGTGTAAACCCTCAGGAAATAATAAGGAAAATTGAAATAGGAACATCTCCTCTTGAGAAGAGAATTGAGGCTTTAAATTCAATGTGCGAGGCGGGATATCCGGCAGGATTGCTGATTGCGCCGGTAATCATGACTGAAAACTGGAAAACTCTTTATTCAGAACTTATTGAAACATTGGCGGAAAAGCTTTCATATAGAGTTAAAAACAGCGCATTTATTGAAATAATATTTATGACATACAGCTATGTCCAGAATGCTATCAATACAGAGGCGTATCCTCAGGCAGCTCCGCTTTTCAGCAAAGAATTGATGACGGGAAGAGGTCGTGGAAAGTACTGTTACAGGGACGAACTGAGAAGGGAAGGAGAGGAATTCCTCAGAGCGGAACTTGCAAAAAAACTCCCGAATATGCATATCCTCTATGTGGTTTAGAATGGGAAAATAAAACGACGTAGTGATTTTGTGCTTAAAACCGCGAAAAATTTATCCCCCTTCGCCGCTTGCGATAAATGGCAGAATGGGGTAAAGTTATATAATAAAAATACAAAAGGAGAAGGGCTATGAAGATTACGATTTTGTATTACAGTGAAACAGGAAATACAGAAAGAGCAGCGGAAACCGTGCGAGACGGTATTTTAAGTGCGGATGAAAATATTGAAGTATCACTTATGAATATAGCGGATGAGGATAGAATTAACAAAGACTTTTTAAACGAAAGTTCCGCGGTGATTTTTGGAACACCATGCTATGTGGCAAACATGTGCTGGCAAATGAAAAAATTTTTTGACACGAGATTTGACTGTAAGCTGGAAGGAAAGCTTGCCGCCTGTTTTGCTACCGCAGGATGTATGTGGGGAGGAGCAGACCAGGCTATTCTTACCGTACTTCAGCATGCAATGACAAGAGGAATGCTTGCTTATTCAACGGGCACGGAATTTGGCCGCCCTTATATACATTTAGGACCAATTGCAATTAGCAAAGAGATCGATGAAATGTCGGAAATGCTTTTTATGTTTGGAAATCGGGTGGCACGAAAGGCTTTAGAGCTTTTTTAAGAAAATGCGAAAAAAGATATAGACGGACAAGCCCCACATATGTATGACAAAGTGTTTTATATGGGAAAAGGTGCCTGACCAGTGATTTCAACAGTCAGGGTACCGTTAAATCTAACAGATTCACCAAGGCTTTCTGCGGGGCAAACAAAAAACAGGCCCGGAGAGAATTGTCTTCGAGACTGTTTTTTTAACTTTTAATGCTTAAGGTTTAGAAAATGTGGTTTGCTATGTCATCTGAGATACTCCGGAAAGCATTTTTTTGCCCGGACGCAGATTGTGTATCATAAGAATGCCGAACTCGCGCATAAGCTCTTTTATAAACTGTTTCATTTCTGGGTCAATGTCCTTTATTGCAGAGAATATAGCTGTAAAATTTCGTTTCCATTTTAAGGTTATTTCCGCAAACGTTTCGGCTTCGCCTGCGTCAAGGACACCAAAAAGTATATCTGTAAATTTTTCGCGCTGTTCATCGGATAGGGAGTTTATCCAGTCCCTTATTGTACGGTTGACATATTTTGCGCCGTCTGAAACCTCTTCAGCCGTTATAAAATCACCGTCTGCAATTTTCCAAGAGAAGGGGTCGTGCTGCATCACACCGATTCTGCTGCTTTCAACTACCGTATATTTTTCGTGGCCTTCAAGAAGCATACCAATGACGGAAGACTGAGGAATGGTTTTTGCGATTTTAGATTCTATGCGTTTGTAGCCTTCACAGTTAAGAGTTCCCTCTTTGAAACCGGGACCGTCATGGTCATATATGCGAATTATTCTGCTTTGAATCGATTCGGGAGCGGTGAAAGCAGAATATACTGCAAGGTTTCCACCTTTTGAATGGCCGCCTATCATAAATTTTCCGGACAGGCGGGAGGAAACTTCGGAAAGATACTGTCCTGCCCGAACCTGAGAGGGGACAGGAAAGACAAATGCCATTCTGAAATCTTCCTTCCAGCCGACAATCGTATCATCTGTTCCGCGAAAAGCAATATATGCGTTTTTATCGGGCAGAATAAATGTTACGGCGGAAAACTGTTTCCCGTTTACAGGGTCAAATTCGCTGACGTAGAATGTCATTTCAATATTTCTGAAACGCGGGCTTGAAGCAAGGGCGGCAAGAAGCCGTCGGTTGCTGTCGGGGTCGCGCACTTCGTAAAACATAGTTTCAAAATGCTCGGACATAAAGCAGTCAGCTATTCTGCGAGGGGCGGCGTGTTCAGACATTCCGGGGACAACTCCATCGAAACGTATGTATGAAAACTGGGAGAGAACAAGACTGTCAACAGCGCAAAACGGCTTTTCTGCAAAAGACCTAAATTCGGTCTCAACATAATCTATTATATTTTTCACCTTATCACCCCTTTGCTTTCTTGAATTTCAGCCGCAGTTTCGCATACCAATTGTAATACGTTTTTTTTGCCGATGTCAAGCAGACGCCGAATACCATATCTTTCATTTTTCCTTGACGAACACGGAGAATAAATGTAAAATGGTAACTGTACTATTAGCAGTTTATTCTCCGCCGAACTACTTTTCTACAGGGAGGCTCCGAGAGCATGAAACTTTTAATCATCATCACAAGCAGATCGGAAGCGCCCGCTGTTGTGAGCGCAATGTCAAAAGAGGGATACCAATCGACCATTTTGAACAGTACGGGAGGATTTCTTAAAGAGGATAATACTGTGATTTTGTCGGGGGTAGACGACGCAAAAGTAAGTAAAGTTATGAAATTGGTTCAGGAGAACACTACCGAGGGAGTGTATGACGTCCCTCCCGATGTTTCGTTTGGAAATTTCAAGCTGCCGAAACATATAAAAAAGGGTAGGGCGGTTGTGTTCATACTTGATGCTGAGCAGTTTGTAAGGTTATGACGGACAGAACACAAAAAAGCAGGAAAGGTCACGCATATATTGTTGTCTCAACGAATGTACAGATGCGTGAAAAGGCAGCTTATGAACTTGCCTGCTCGTTTGTTTGCGAGCAGGGAGATGAGTTTCCGTGTCTTGAGTGCAGAAGTTGCAGAGAGGTTTTTTCCGGCATTCACCCCGATGTTGCGGAAATAACCCGCAAAACAGATGATAAGGGAAAGATAAAAAAGGAGATTCTGGTTGAACAAATCAGGCAAATGGCGGCCGATGCTTATGTGCGCCCTCAGCAGGCCGAGAGAAAAGTATATATAATCAAGGAAGCGGATCTGATGAATATTCAGGCGCAGAATGCCGCCCTTAAAATTTTTGAGGAGCCGCCCGCATATGCCGTTTTTATTTTATGTTCCGACAGCGAAGAATCGCTCCTTCCGACAGTTCGCTCAAGATGTGCGGTTATCCGCGTTAAAGGAGAGAAAGAAACGGAAGTAAGCAGCCTTGCGGAAGAATATATTACGCTTGCGGCAAAAAAAAATCAGGCGGAATTGTCCGCTTTTTTTGGGAAGAATGAGTCTATTGATGCCGAGCGCATGGGCGCTTTTATAGAAAGTGTCCGGATCTGCTTGTATAACGCCGCAACGGGGAAAAAAAATTACAGCGGATTTTCAAAAAACGATGCATTCAGGCTTCTGTCACTATGTGACAGGGCGGAGGAATATCTGCGTCTTAACGTCGGAGTGAAACATATAGTTGGTTTGTTTTGCGTACTGACAATCTGAAATGAGGAAGAAATTTTGACAGAAGTAGTTAGCATAAGATTTAACTGCCACGGCAAGGCATATTATTTTGCCCCTAACGGGATAGACGTAAAGCCGGGCGATAAGGGTATAGTGGAAACAGCAACAGGGCTTGATCTTGGAGAATGCTGTTATGGCCCGCATATGGTGGATGATGAAAGCATCATACCGCCGCTCAGGCCCGTTATACGAATCGCGACTGAAGAGGATCTCCAAATAGCCGCTAAGAATAAGGAACGGGAAAAAGAAGCTTTTGAAATATGCAAGGAAAAGATAGCCGCTCGTGGGCTTGATATGAAACTTGTGGGCGTTGAATGCGGCTTTGAAGGAAACAAAATTCTGTTTTTCTTTACTGCTGACGGAAGGGTTGATTTCCGCGAGCTTGTTAAGGATCTTGCCGCTGTTTTCCGTACACGGATAGAGCTCAGGCAAATAGGCGTACGCGATGAAACAAAAATGCTCGGAGGGCTGGGTATCTGCGGCAGACCATATTGTTGCAGGCAGTTTTTGAATGATTTTCAGCCGGTATCAACCAAAATGGCAAAAACGCAGTCCATGTCGCTTAATCCGACGAAAATTTCGGGAAGCTGCGGTAGGCTTATGTGCTGTCTGAGGTATGAACAGGAAGCCTATGAAGAACTTCTGAAAAATATACCTAAAACCGGCGCTTATGTAAAAACAGCGCAAGGGTATGGCAGTGTCATACAGACAAATGTTCTCAGACAGAAAGTGAAAGTCCGTATGGACGATGAAGGGGAAGATGATTTCAGGATTTTTGACGCTGCTGATGTGACGGTTGTTTCAGGCGGAAAGCCGAAATCTGGCGAAGAGCTTTCTGCGGAAACGTATCTGGACATACCTGATGAAGAAGGCCCGAGCCTTGAAGAGCTTGAAGACGAGTTCTGGGAAGATTATCCTTCGTCTTCCGCCAAAAATGGGAACCCTTCTCCAGCAGCGCCGGAGATTTCAGAGGACGGGGACATAGCGGAGGACGAGAAAACAGATGGAGCGGACGATCCATCTGATGAAGGATCGCAGGAGCAAAAGCGGGAACAGATTGATTTCAATTCTCAGGACAGCGGTGCGATTAAAAATCGCCCGCATTCGAACAACAGTAAACCGGTTGTAAAGCCTGCCAATACACAGGCGGTTAAAGCCAACCACCAAAGGCCTCGCAACGTAGTCAAACCCTATCATGGCGGGGAAGTTTCCGTCAAGAATAAGGAAAGACAGCAGAATACAAACAGAAACAAAAAGCATTATCCCAATAAGACAAAGTCCCCCAATGACTCTCAAAATTAAAAAATAGCGCTGGCTATTGCTATAGCCGGCGCTATTTTTTAAGGTAAACAGATATAAAATTAAATTATCAGATATTCCAGATGTTTTCGGCATATTCAGATACTGCTCGGTCAGCGGCGAAGCAGCCGCTTCTTGCAATATTTCGGAGAGATACAGCCGAACGCTTTTCCTTGTCTGACATCAGATCATAGAGCCTGTCATGAGCGTTTATATAGCTGTCAAAGTCCGCAAGAAGCATAAATTCGTCCCCGCCGTAGACAAGCTTTGAAACAAGGTCGGAGAAACTCTCACCGTTGCGGAAACCGTGGCTTATCCGGTTGAGAACGCGGCGTATTCTGTCATTTGTACCATATATTATGGAAGGATCATATCCGCTCTTTTTCATCTGAGTAATTTCATCTGCGGTAAGGCCGAAGAGGAACATATTTTCATTTCCGAGCCGCACATACATCTCAACGTTCGCACCATCGGGCGTACCGATGGTTATTGCGCCGTTCATCATAAGTTTCATGTTGCCGGTGCCGCTTGCTTCCTTGCCCGCAGTGGAAATCTGCTCTGAAACCTGAGCGGCCGGCATTAATTTTTCGGCAACGGAAACACGATACTTTTCAAGGAATACCACCTGCAGTTTGCCTTTGCAGAGAGGATCGGCGTTCACATCATCGGCTATTGCGCAAAGCAGGCTTATTATGCGCTTTGCAGTTTTATATCCGCTTGCAGCCTTTGCACCGAAAATAAAGCAGCGGGGCAGAAACGGCAAGTTAGGATTATCGTGTATGCGCTGCTGAAGTTCGGTTATTAGCATGGCACAGAGAAGCTGGCGCTTGTATTCATGCAGACGTTTGACCTGAACATCGAACACGGCGTCAGTATCAAGGATTATTCCGTTTTCGTTTCTTATGTACTGTATAAGTTTCTTTTTGTTGTTCAGCTTTATGCTTTCAAGCTCATTTAAAACGGAAGAATCCTTGTCGTATTTTTCGAGATCAGAGAGAAGTTCTGGTTTTATTAGATAATCATCGCTGCCAAGGAGGTTAGTTATCAGCTTATGCAGTTCCGGATTTATTTGGGAGAGCCACCGCCTATGGTCTATTCCGTTTGTTATGCTGCAGAATTTTTCCGGCTTCAGAGAATAGATGTCTCGGAAAAGACCATACCTAAGTATATCAGTGTGCATTGATGATACACCGTTGATTTTACGGCATACGGCAAGGCAGATATTTGCCATATGCACCTTTCCGCCTTCTATTATAAGGTTGCGGAGTATGGCCTCGTTGTTACCCGGGAAACGGCTTTCAAGATACCTGCGGTACCTTGAGTCAAGTTCAAGTATTATGCGCCAGATGCGCGGAAGCTGCGCCGCTATGAGCTCCTGAGGCCAGCACTCGAGAGCTTCGGCCATAACAGTGTGGTTTGTGTAGGCAACACATTCGGAAACGATTCCGATAGCCTCATCCCAGCCAAGACCGTCTTCGTCCATAAAAATGCGCATGAGTTCGGGGATAATCATCGTCGGATGAGTATCGTTTATCTGAAATACATGATGTTTTGCAAAACTGCGGACATCTCCGTATTTTTCCCGATGTTTTTTCACAACGGACTGCGCTGTTGCGGAAACAAAGAAATACTGCTGCTTTATACGGAGGATTTTTCCTTCCGTATGTTCATCGGCGGGATAGAGGACTTTAGTTATAACCTCCGCAAGCGTACGTTGCTCCATGGACTTTACGTATTCGCCGCCTGAAAAAAGACTCATATCAAGGAAATTGGGGGATTTTGCCTCCCAGAGCCTGAGAGTATTTACCCTGTCGGATTTGAAGCCTGTTATAAGCATATCGCGCGGAACGGCAAGAACGGAAGTATAGTTTCTGAGAGTTGTCCGGCATTTTCCGGTGCAGTCCCAGTTTTCTTCCACAGTACCGCCGAAACGGACTTCAACGGAATCCTCATAGCGCGGGACAAGCCAGCTGTCCGCGGAAATAGTCCAGTTGTCCGCAAGCTCAATTTGCCTGAAATTTACAAGCTTCTGACGGAACATTCCAAGCTCATAACAGAGAGAATACCCCGTTGCCGGAATGCCGAGAGTTGCCATGCTGTCCATATAGCAGGCGGCAAGCCGGCCCAGACCGCCGTTTCCAAGACCTGCGTCTGGTTCCGCTTCGAATATATCGGAAGGCTCAAAACCCATTTCACGCAGAGCATTGCTCAGCTCGTCAAGTATGCCGAGGTTGAAAGCGTTTTTTTCAAGAGAACGTCCCATAAGAAATTCCATAGACAGATAGTGAACCTGTCTGTCGTCATCTTTTTTGCTTTTTGTAAGTGTGCGTGCCGCCATTTCGCGTATGAGCATTGCACAGACGCTGAAAGTTTCAGAAGGAGTAGCCTCATCGGCGCTTTTGCCGTAATAGGCCTCCAGCTTATCTTCTATAGCAGCTTTAAGCTCATTTTTCCCTATCGAAGTCATATTCTTTATCCCTTCCCTGTATCCGTTTTCCCTGCTGAAAATGTATTTGTTCTTTTTACGCTTGTTTTTTAAGCGATTTATATATTTTAAGATATTCGTTTGCGGAGCAGTTCCATGACAAATCTTCTGTCATGCCCCGGTGCATAAGGTTTTGCCACTCCTCTTTATTTTTATAAATTTCAAGGGCGTAATCTATAACTTTAAGCATATCGTAAGAAGAATAGTTATAAAATGCAAATCCGTTTGAATTTTCTGACGGGTGAGGGCGGACAGTATCCTGAAGCCCTCCGACGGCATGAACTATGGGAACAGTACCGTATCTCATGGCAATCATCTGCGCAAGCCCGCAAGGTTCGCTGCGCGACGGCATAAGAAGCATATCTCCTCCAGCATAAACCTTTGAAGCCCGCGTTTCGGAATACATTATATTTGCAGATACCCTGCCTTTGCTGTTTATTTCCGCGTTTCGGAAAAAGTTTTCGTATTCGATGTTTCCCGTTCCGAGAACAACCAATCTTACATTTTTTGATAAAATATCCCAGAGCGACTCTGCGACAAGCCCAAAGCCCTTGTGTTCCACCAGTCTTGAAACGCAGACAATGATGGGCGTTGAGTCGTTCTCGTCAAAGCCAAGCTCCCGGCAAAGATCTTTCTTGCACTCTGATTTTCCGCCTAAGGTTTCGGGACCGTAGTTTACGGCGATAGACCTGTCGTTAAGCGGATTAAAATACTCGGTATCAATTCCGTTCACTATGCCTGTCAGTTTGTACGAATTATCTCTTATTACTTCATGAAGCCCGCAGGCAAAGTATTCGTTGCAAAGCTCATGAGCATATGAGGGGCTTACCGTCGTGATAAAATCCGCCTGATAGATCGCCCCCTTCATAAGCACGATGTCGTCACCGTAGCGTGTTATGCCTTGGGAAAACAGCCATTCAGGCAGACCGAAAACATCATCTGAGGTGAACTTGCTGAATCTCCCCTGATATTCTATGTTGTGTATGGTGAATACGGTTTTTATTCCGCTGTAAAAGTCGGAAGCCTCCAGCTTCATGTAGACCGGAATAAGAGCCGTCTGCCAGTCGTTGCAGTGTACCACATCGGGATCCCAGCCGAGCAGCGGAAGAATTTCCGTTACAGCTTTTGAAAAAAAGGCGAAGCGTTCGCCGTCATCAAATTCGCTGTATATTCCGCTGCGCTTAAAATAATACTCGTTGTCGATAAAATAATATGTTACGCCCTCATGGACAAGGCAGAATAAGCCGCAATACTGCCTTCTCCAGGCAAGATGGACATAAGTATAGAACAAGAAATTCATTTTTAAACGCCATTTTTCCTCAATTGCGCTGTAAAGAGGAAGAATAACCCGAACATCGGCTCCTTCACGGCAGAGCGCTTTGGGGAGCGAGCCGGCGACGTCAGCGAGTCCGCCCGTTTTCACAAACGGGGAGGCTTCGCTGACGGTAAACAGAACTTTCAATTTTATATCCTCCTTTAGTAATGCCAGAAATGCGGATATTTTTATTTTAAAGTCTACGGAATAGCCCCGACAGTCAGACCGTTTTTCCTTTTGGTACGGTTATCGGCAGAGATTTGCTCCCGGAGAGGACAAGCCCATCCGAAAAAACGGCGTATTTATCGGAAATTACATAGTTCAGCGATACATTTTCTCCTATAACCGTATCCTGCATAATTACACAGTTGCTTAATTTTGCCCCTTTGTTTACGCGTACGCCGCGGAAAAGAATGCAGTTGTTAAGCTGACCTTCGATAAAACATCCGTCTGCTACAAGAGAGTTGGTCGCGGAAGCGTTTTCACCGTAGTAAGTGGAAACGGAGCTGCGGCCTCTTGTATAAACAGGGCTGCCGTCCGGAAAGAGGTCTTTTCTGCATGAATATTTGAGCATATCCATGTTTGCGCAGAAGTAATCCTCCACGGAGCAAATATGGGCCATATAGCCTTTATGGATATATAGACCTATTTTGCCGCCGGATTTTAGATAATGTGCAAGAGCGTCACGGTGAAAATGAAGCTTGCCATTGGCACGGCACCAATCTATAAGCTCAAGAAGGAGAGTTTTGCGTATGATATATATTTCGGCCGAAGG
>JAAYWX010000064.1 GCA_012516225.1 Clostridiales bacterium | reverse complement strand
TTTTTTAGTATCTCATTTTTCTCCCGAAGATCCTTTATTTCTCGGCGGAGTTTTACCATCTCTTCATTTTCCGGTAGCACATGGCATCCGCCGCTCCCTACAAACGGCTTCTCGCTTTTCTCCCGATAGCGCGCGACCATTTGTACAATGTGTTCTCATGTATGCCAAGCTCTTCGCTCAGAGCCGAGACCTTTTCCTCATCCTCGACGATTCGCTTGCATACTTCCCGCTTAAACGCTGTGTCGTATTGTTTCATTGTGAACACCCTTTCGCTCCTATTTTACTGGATGTTCTATTTGTCTGCAACTCGGGGTTCGGGTCAATAAAACGGCAAAACGGTATTCATTGATAATTTGAGTTTGAAAAGACGTGCGTTGGATGAAAATCCGCTGATAAAGAATATTTATCAAACACCTGACAACGCTGTATTTAAATTGTTTTATATAGACGTTTCTGAAGTGGAAACATTTTCATTTGATGAAGGCCCGAAAAGCTACAAATTGTAAGAAATTAAAATACTTTTGGTAAAGCATCCCAGATGGGGTGCTTTTATTTATGGAGGCGGTTTTATTGAGGGATTATCTGAAAGGCAAGCGGTGCATGGTGTGGAGTTTTATGGGCAATGCCCGAATGTATGAAGCGCTCAGGGATTACTGCGACTGCTTTGATACGGTAGAGATTTTTACCTTTGAAGTAAACGCAACAGGCACTATTTCATAAACCGGAACCAGTATCAGCAGTATAATCCCCTACATTCAAAAATGGACGTACATCAAGTGGATGCTGATCTTGCTTTCGCTGGCACATACCAAATTGGCAGTCCCTCCATCTGTTGTTTGGGCATATTTCCGGGTTCTTATACTGGGCAGCAACCTTATCAGTATTGCTTGACTCAAAGTGGCTTCATTTTGAAATAACCCCAGTGTCTCCAACGGTGGCTCGCCACCGTCAAGGGCTCGAACTCTCGGATGATCTACGCGGACTTTAGATCTGCCCATGACGACAGTTGTCTTTTCAGTCACGCGGCAGCAGCCTATCCGTCCCGCCATCTCGTGCTGGTATGCTTTTCAACATTTTCCTCCAGCATCATCCGCATGACCTCAAGGCCCAAGGGTACCGACAGCTCAAACAATCCGCCCCTCGCTTTTGCATAGAGCATTTTGCCGTTCATAATTTGAATGCTTCCATTAACAGATTCGTCGCTCAGTTAATATATTTTTATTGTGACAGCTCCAAGTAATCCTGACAGAATAAAAAGGAATTGCCGTTTTCAATTTTCACGGAGTTTGGGATAGTTTCATGCTTTTTCGTGTCTTAATTAATAGCGTTGCCTTAAATTTGTCTATTACAAAATGGAATAGTAAATAACCCTAACACCGGGTTGTTTACTATTTTGGAATATGTTAGCATCTTATGGTGAATAGTTGCGATCATGTTTTATGGGATAAAATGTTGGTTCTTTTAGGTTAAAATAGTAAATACGAGCTAATTTAATATAATGGTGCAAAAAATTGCTTATTTATGTTCTTGAAAGCAACCTTTATTGTCAATTTTTCTTGTTGCATTTAATATAAATGTGTAATTACAGGAGAAATGAGATGGAACTTAAACAGTTGGAATATCTTGTGGCCTGCATTGAGTGCGGAAGTTACTCTAAAGCATCCGAAATCCTATATACTACTCAGGCAAATATCAGTAAAGTAATTTTTAAGCTTGAAGATGAGCTTGGGTACAAACTATTAGAGCGGAGCAGAGCTGGAGTACGTCCTACCGCTGAAGGGAAAATACTGTATAATAATTCAAAAGAAATACTTGAAAGGACAAAACAGATTCCATTGAGGCAAAAAGCTAACAATGATAATTATTTCAATGTAGTTTCCACCTTTGATATTGATTTTTCACATAATTTTTTCAATTTCACAAAAAAGCGAATGTTGGAGACTGAAAAAATAAATTTTTTTATGGGCAGTAAGGAAAAAATAATAGATTATGTGGACAATGGCAGCTCCGGCATTGGTTTTTTATATACAGACAAATTCAACATAGATAACTTGAAATATCATTTAGGCGAAAAGCAATTAGAACTGATAATCATAAGAAACGCGGAGTCGTTTCTGTCTATCGG
>JAAYWX010000063.1 GCA_012516225.1 Clostridiales bacterium | reverse complement strand
GAAAGCGTGACCTATAAGACTTCAGTACTCAGTGCAATACCGGAACAGCAATCAAAAGAAGATATAACCACAGAAGCGGCACTTAGCGGGCTTTGCTCAGAGGAAGCCGAATATATAAAGGTGCGCATGGAAGACGTTATCAAAACGTCTAAACTCTATGGGATAGACTGCATTGGACTTTCCGATAGAATAGTTATTCAGCACCCATATAAATGGAAAAAAATCGAAAAACAATGGACTGAAATATATCCCCAATTGAAAATAAATGTAGATGTCACATGCAAAATTTCCGGTTCTTATGACATCAGCCTGCCGAACTGATACAAGGAAAGGGGATAATGCCTTGGAACTTGCGATTTTTATTCTTATTCTGTTGTCTTTCGCTTCATCGGATGTCCATTCTATGCTGAGTGAAAAAAAGAAGGCAAAGTAAATTGCAGTTTATCTAAGCCTTATTGCACTGTCAGCAGCGTTCGGGATATTTTATCTTTCAAACCCGGAACGCGACAGCTTTTCGTACATTGTAATAAAGCTTTTAAAGTTGAAGGGATACTGAAACAAAACTGCCCTCCGCGGCGGAATGGAGGCTACCAATGCTCAAATGCAATGGGAAAATTTCGGCAAGACAGTGTTTTATAATGTTTATCATATTGACACTGTCCCCGGGAATAAGAATTTTTCCTACGGAATGTTCGGATTTTGCGGGAAAGGCAGCGTGGCTTTCTCCTGTTATATCGGCTATACCGCTTGTTGTGCTATATCTGATATTAGACGGATTTTTCAGAAAAAAGAATATAAAGAACTTAAGCGATGCATTCACTGCGGCTTTGGGGACACCGCTGAGCAAAGCGGTTTTGACACTCTACCTTATGCATTATTTTCTGCTCTTCTGCATTTATATCAGATATTACTCCGCGAGATTTTTAAGTACTATATATACGGATGCGGATATAAGGTTTTTTATAATTACAATACTTGCCGTAGCGTATATCGCGGCAAGGGGAAAAATTGAGGCGATTTTCAGATTTTCCGAGATAACCTTCCTGTTTTTTACGCTGATTCTCTTCACTTTGTTTGCTTTTTTAATGCCGGAGGTTAAGCTTGCTAATATATATCCGGTAACATTTGACGACACGTTCCCCGTCATGAGAGCTTCTCTCGTTATCTCGGCAATATGGGGATATATGCTTCTTCCGTTTTTTCTCGGAGAAAATATTGGGGATAAGGAGAACATCAAAAAATACGGCAAGCAAAGTACTATATATATAGTTTTTATCACTGTCTGCCTGATGGTTACCGTTGTGGGAATTTTAAGCCATACGGTGGCACAAAGAATGTCCTATGCATTTTTTGCCGCGGTCAAACTTATAACCATCATCGAATCTTACGACAGGTTTGAACCGATTGTACTGGCAGTCTGGGTGTTTGCTGATTTTATTATCATAACTTTTTTTGCCCTCATCATTATGAATATAATTAAAAACCTTTTTTCATTATCCGAAACAAAAAACCTTGCCACTCCGGTAATGTCGCTGGGGTATATAGGAAGCCGGTTTCTTACCTCTAATATATTTGAGCTTCAAGTATTTTCGGTGGAGTTTGCTCTTTATGCTAATTTAATCCTTATGTATTTGATACCTGTACTAACTTTTTTAATCGGAAAAATCAGAAAAAAATTTTAGCAAGCAGACATATACAGCAAAAAGCGCCTCATGTACGGCATGAGGCGCAATAAAATATTGTTTTTAACAGTTGTTTCAAGCTTATGCCCGTCCGCAGGGTACGCACAAAGCGAATTCGTTCCGATATCATAGGCAGGAATTGATTTGCTTGGTGATAAATTCAAAAAATTCCATGTCGGTAGGCATAAGTGCGTTATTTGAATACTGGCATCGGAGAGAATTGCCGCTCTCACATACCCATGAGGTTTCTATAGCATATCTTATAGCCCTGTCAACCCTTCGGGAAGTGGTAAAGTATTTGCTGGCTATTCTGGGGTAAACTTCATCCGCCAGCTTATATATGTAATTTCCATCTTCGAGTATCATAAGTTCGGCGCTTTTTATGAAATGATATCCTCTAAGCCCCGAAGGGATACCCAAAGAGCTTATGGTTTTTGACACCAATTCTTCCAGATCGTCCGCAGACGCGATGATTGGCTGGTGCATAGCTTGATTTCACCTCTGAGATTGAACAGAGACCGCCAGTTTATTTTTTGCAGGCGGTCTGCATACATAACATTATACTATGAGCGGAGCCAAGGAAATTATTTCTGCCGCATTGCGGACGGGCAGTACTGGTTAAGCGCACTTGGGCAGAATTTTTAGACTCCAAATAAATAGACACGCCAAATACGGAAAAGCAACAAACAATTTTGCTTTTTAACTGTTTCCGTGTTTTTAAAAAACTGAAATGAAGCTGGCGCAGCCGGAGCTGTTCAGCAGAAGAGGACAAAAACAGAAGCCCTGCCGAGCATGGAACGGATTTTTTCCTTTGTTTTGCCGCGCTTTTTGGCAGCAAAAGCACTGTTTATTGCCTTTTTGCAGCGTTCTTCAAGTCCATCCGGCAGTTTGAAATCTTTGCTATTTTTCAAAATCTCGTTTTCTTCAATCAAGCGCTGGCCTTCAAATGAAGAGAATTTATCCATAAGAAGAGCAAACAAGGTGTCCTCGTACAGCTCGTTTAATTTTTTTTCGGCGGCATAGGTGTTTTTCACGGTCTTCCTCCTTTAAAAACGTATTAGTGTCTTGCAGGACATAAACCCGCTAACCATTAGACACGCAACTTGCGAAAATGCAACTGTATTTTTGCAAAAAACAATAATTCGGTTGCTAAATGTTTCCTGAGATATTATACTTAATGCATACATGAATTGTTATAATTGAGGTTAATTATGCTGCCGCCGGTTGTTTTTATGATGGTTGATGAAACTGATCGTGAATTTATGACGGAACTTTTTTTAAGATACAAAAGAATAATGTTTTCGGAAATAAGCAAAATTGTACCTGACCAATGGGAAGCTGAAGACATACTTCAAAACGCCTTGATTAAGCTTTCGGAAAAGGTTTCATTGCTCCGAGAACTTGATGAAAGGAGAAGGGTAAGCTATGTCATTACTACAGTCAGAAATTTAGCAAAAAACAGTCTCAGGGATAAGCATGGGCTTACTGTATACTCGCTGGATGATGAAAATCTCAGGCTGGCGGATAGTATAAGCGAAGGAACTGATATTGAACAGAGCGTTATATTTAAAGAGCAGCTTGAAGATTTGTCCCTTGTCTGGGACATGCTCGACGATACGAGCAAGTGCGTGCTCGAGGGGAAGTACATTCTTAAAAAGAGCGACGCCGAACTTGGCAAAATGCTTGGAATAAGTCCGGCAAGCGTCCGCATGATGCTTACGCGCTCCAGAAGAAAGGTGCTTGAACTGCTAAGGACAAAAAGCTGAACTGATGTAACGGAAAGGTACGCATACAATTTGAGATTAAGGCACATAGGTAAGTATGTCCGTTGATTTTAAGAGAGCCCGATGCTAAAATAGCAAGAAAATGCCTGATTTCCGGTACATACGAGCTATAAACATTTTATTGTGTGGTGAAAAAATGTCTGATATTACAAAGCACGCACTCGCATCGTCCCTTAAAAAACTTATGCAGCAGAAACCTATAGACAAAATTACGGTAAAAGACATAGTTGAGGACTGCGGGGTAAACCGTCATACCTTCTACTATCATTTTCAGGACATATATGAGCTGATCGAGTGGCTCTGCATGGATGAGGCAAACCGCGCCATCGGGAACCATAAAACTTTTGACACTTGGAAAAGAGGCTTTCATGACCTTTACGGTTATCTGCACGCCAATAAAGCTATTATAATGAATGCCTATAATTCAAACTACCGCAACTATCTTGAAAGATATATAAGGACACTTGTCAGGCCATATATACAGGATTTCCTGAGAATACAAAGCGAGGGAATGAATATTCCCAATGAAAAGCTCGAATTTATCTGCGATACATATACTTACGGCATAGTGAGCCTCGCTATGGACTGGATTGCCAACGATATGACGGCGCGATATGAGAACTCGATGAACTTTTTCCTTGAACTTTTGGACGGAAGCATGAAGCATACTCTCGAGAAGTTTTCCGAAAACTGACTGCACACTTTTATTAAAACGGACAATATTGCAACAAATCTTTTAAATATGTCCAATAAAGTTATAAATGCTCTCTTGTGGACAATATTGCAACAAAATTTTTCACCGTGGCGAAATTTTCTCCACGGTGATTTTTTTGCCCCTTTTCTTTTTTATAATCACGGGTTATCCTTAGCGCGTTATCCGAAGTGAATATGATTGGGCGGACTGCATTGTTTGCACGACATGAAAAATTGGACGTAACACTTTTAAAAACAACGCAGCCGACAGACAGGGTACGATCCGCCGTTTACGTCAGATAAGCACCAAACCTGCAATTTTTTGGGTTTGGTTTTATATAACCCTGACCAATTATTTATGTAAAGGGGCGTTTCAGTGATGTTTTTCGGTTAGATTTATCCGCGGCCGCTTTGATTTTTGGCCATATCTGAAACAATATTGAAAAGAGGAGTATGAACTTGGAGCGTTTTGCACGATTTATCGTAAACAAAAGATGGCTTATCCTGATTTTGGCCGTTGTTCTTGCGGTGCTGTCGGTATTCGGTCTTATAGCCACTAAAATCAATTACGATATTCTGACCTATCTGCCGAAAGACCTTGAGTCAGTCATCGGAGCACAGATTCTGGATGAGGACTTCCACATAGCAAGTACGGCAATGGTGACGGTTGAGAATATGCCAAACAGCGAAGTCCTTAAACTTAAAGAGGACATCAGCAAAATAGAAGGCGTGGAAAAAGTCTATTGGATTGACGATATAGCCGACCTGAGCATTCCCAAGGATATGCTTCCGGAAAACCTGAAAAACACTTTTTACAGCAAAAACGGAACGCTTATTCTCGTAACTTTTTCGGGGTCTACGTCTTCCGAGTCCACAATGAACGCAATCGCGGAGATGAAAAAGCTGCTGCGTGAGGACTGTCTTATCGGCGGGCTTTCGGCGGTTGCGGAGGACACAAGGGATTTGACGGAAAGGGAAGTCCCAATATACATACTTATAGCCGTAGTTTTGGTTTTGATCGTACTTTTTATGGGTGTCGAGTCCACATTAGACCCCATACTGATTCTTTTGGGAATTGGTTTTGCCATAATTTTCAATTTTGGTTCCAACATTATCCTTGGACAGATTTCATATGTTACGGAATCACTGGCAACTGTTCTGCAGCTTGGCGTAACGATGGACTTCTCGATCTTCCTTATTCACAGATATCAGGAGGAAAAGGAGAAGCTTGGCAACAAAGAAGACGCGATGACGATAGCCATTGCGAGATCCTTCGTTTCGATTTTCGGAAGCTCTCTTACCGCAATTGCCGGATTTCTTGCTCTGTGCACTATGAGCCTGACACTTGGCGCGGATATCGGCATTGTTATGGCAAAGGGCGTTTTCCTCGGCGTTATCAGTACTTTCACAATTCTGCCTTCTTTGCTTCTTGTATTTGACAAGCAGGCGGAAAAGCATAAGCACAGAATTTTTATACCCAGCCTTAAAAAGACTTCTCACTTTATCGTGAACCATCACATTGCCATGCTTGTTATATTCCTGATAATTGTCGTTCCCTTTGTATATGCAAGCCGCCACACTCAGGTTTATTACAATCTCATAGAGTCGCTTCCGGATGACCTTATGTCCGTAAGAGGTACGGACAGACTGAAGGAAGACTACAATATGACGGCGACATATTTCATCCTTGTTGATGAAAACCTTAAAAGCAGCGATGTAGTTAAAATGACAAAAGAAATAGAGCAGATTAAGGGCGTTTCGCTTGCTGCCGGATACAGGGATTATATAGGAGGGGAAATTCCTGCCGACATAATACCCGACAACATCAGGAGCATTTTTGTAGCCAACGGCAAACAATTGATTATCGTAAATTCGGAATACGAGCCGGCCACGGATGAGCAAAATGCACAGCTCGCCGAAATAGAAAAAATAGTCAAGTCCTATGATGAGGATGCCCTTATTACCGGTGAAGCACCGATGAACAAGGACCTTGTCAACATAGCCGCAACGGATTTTGAAAATGTAAACTTTGCGTCTATTATAGCGGTATTTGTTATTATAGCCTGCGTCTTCCGCTCGATTTCCTTGCCTATTATACTCGTTTTGGCTATAGAGGGAGCAGTTGAGATCAATATGGGCATTCCGTATTTCACAGGATCGGTTCTGCCTTTTATAGCAAGCATCGTCATAGGCACAATTCAGCTCGGGTCAACCATAAACTATGCGATTTTGCTTACAAACCGCTTCCGTGAAGAGCGTATTAAAGGATATGAGCCCAAAGAGGCAGTACGTCTGGCGGTAGAAACATGCTCAAGATCGATTTTCTCCAGCGGACTTGCGTTCTTTGCGGCTACTATCGGAGTGTCTATAATTTCCGATGTCAACCTTATAAAGAGCTTGTGCCTACTTATAGCGAGAGGCGCAATAATAAGCATGTTTGTAATACTGTTTGTGCTTCCCGCCCTGCTTATCATATTCTCCAAGATTATCGAGAAAACATCAATGAACTGGCTTAAGCCTGCCAAGGCACGCGACTGAATCCGGCCGGCGATAACTGCTGGCGGACAGGAAGATTGAAATACGGAGGGTGCTAAAATGAAGATATTAAAATTGAAGAACAAAACGTCAAAAACCGTTGCTGTTGTGCTTTCAACCTGCCTTGTTTGTGGGATAGTGGGCGGAGTGGCATATTCCGCAAATAACAATTCGGTATATGACTCCGCGCTTGAAAATGCCAAGGCGGCAAACTCGTCCGCTGATGCAGCTCTGGCCGCCATCAATGGCAACGGAAGCGGATTGGCAGGAGAAGCCAAGGCAACAAAGGAAGAAACTGTTTACGTTATGACCAATGCACAGGGAATGGTGCAGAAGGTAATAGTCAGCGCCGAACTCAGAAATCCTTCCGGTGCGGCAAGCCTTAAAGATAAATCCAGCCTTAGGGATATTACAAACCTGAAAGGTTCCGAAACCTTCAAGCAGAGTTCCGATGGAACCATAACATGGGATGCGCAGGGAAAAGACATCTACTATCAGGGCACGACAGACAAGGCGCTTCCCATAAATGTAAAAGTTACATATAAACTTGACGGAAAAGAAATTAAGGGAGAGGATCTTGCGGGAAAGAGCGGCAAGGTAGTTATACGCTATGACTACAGCATCGACAAAAAGGTCATCTCGGAAAAGGGAGATACCGTTGTACCATTTCTTACTTTGACTGCGATCATGCTTGATAACGAAAAATTCTCCAATATAACTGTTTCAAATGGGAAAATTGTAGATGACGGTGATCGCAGTGTGGTTGTAGGATTTGCCCTCCCCGGAATAAGCGAAGCCCTTAATATCGAAAAAGACTCCGACAAAGTACCAGAATATGTCGAAATAAGCGCAGATGCAAAGGACTTTTCCATAGGATCAACAATGACATACGCATCCTGCGATTTTGCCAATGACATTGATACTAAAAATATCAAGAATGTTGACGACCTGACGGGAGCGCTTGATCAGGTTTCCGGTGCCGTAAACAAGCTGACAAATGGTTCAACGGCTCTTTATGAAGGATTGTGCACGCTTCTTCAGAAATCCGGCGAGATGTCCAACGGGATAGGAACGCTTTACAGCGGAGCTACACAGCTTGAAACAGGACTTTCATCTCTTGATTCTAACAGCGCCGCACTGAAATCCGGTGCATATCAGGTGTTTTCAACGCTTACATCAACCGCTCAGACCCAGCTTAATGCAGCTCTTGCAGCCAACGGCTACAGCCCGGTTACGCTCACTCCCGAAAATTACAGCACAGTCCTTGGCGGAATGCTTGACAGCTTCTCCGGCGGTGCATATTCAAAGGCAAAAGCTGCGGCCGAGGCAAAGATAAGGCCCGCAGTTGAAGCTGCAGTACGTGAGCAGGTTACGGCAGGTGTTAAGGAAACGGTAAAGGCATCCCTTATTGAAAAAGGGTATACCGAAGAACAGGCCGCTATGTATCTTCAGAGTGGTGAAGGTACGGCAACAGTAAATACCTATGTCGAACAAAAAATGGCGTCTGATGAAATAAAGCAAACCATTGAATCAAATGTCGCATCAAAGCTTGCTTCAGAAGAAGTTCAGTCGCAGATCAACTCGGCGGTCAGCGAGGGACTTTCCGGCAACTCGTCCTATACGGCAATCAAGTCGCTGAAGGCATCCCTTGACAGCTATGCCGCTTTCTATTCAGGACTTAGCGCTTACACATCCGGCGTTTCATCTGCGGCAAAAGGTGCCAAGCAGGTTGCGGGCGGGCTTTCTCAGCTCAAGACAGGCGGCGAAAGCCTTGTCAGCGGAGTGACTAAGCTGCGCGACGGAGCAATGCAACTTTCTGACGGAATGAATCAGTTTGTAACTCAGCTAAGCTCTAAGCTTGGTAGCCTTTCAGGCTCTGAAGCCGCTAAGATACTGCCGCGTGTCAACTCGATGCTTAACGCCGCAAAGAGCTACACCAACTATTCCGGCATTGCGGAAGGTACAGAAGGCAGCGTAAGATTTATAATCAAAACTGCGTCAATTGGAGACTAATCTGTGACATCTGCTTCTGTCACAGTTTAATCTAAACCCCTTCATTCTCCCAAGGAAAGGCCGCGGCCTGCTTCACCGTGGCCTTTTTCTTATAAAATTAAGTTCCGTAAGCCTTCCTTTTTGGAGGGGAGAGAAAAAGGGGAAAAGTAGGACGGAATTTAGACATTTATTGGGCAGTGTGCGAAAAACAGACAGAGAGTATTAAATGTTTAATTTTCATACAATATTATGAAATATGCCCAAAACTAAAACAAAATACTGGATTTGACTGTACAAAAAGTAAAAATTACCCGCTATAATTGTAATCGCGGATATATAAGCTGTCACAATATATTTTGCAAAGATAATTTTAAAGGAGGAGTTTTTGTGTATTACAGCAATGGCAATTACGAGGCCTTTGCCCATCCCGAAAAGCCGGAGGGCATAGAAAAAAAGTCTGCCTACATTGTAGGTACTGGTCTCGCGGGTTTGTCCGCCGCCTGTTTCTTGGTGCGCGATGCCCAGATGCCGGGTTCTCATATTCATATTTTTGAATCTGATCCTGTTCCGGGTGGTGCCTGCGATGGAGCTTTTGTTGAAAAGTTCGGCTTTGTCTGCCGCGGTGGCCGCGAAATGGAAAACCATTTTGAGTGCCTTTGGGATTTGTTCCGCTCCATTCCGTCGATTGAAACGCCGGGGGTTTCCGTACTTGACGAATATTACTGGCTGAACAAGCATGACCCGAACTTCTCGCTTGAGCGCGCAATTATGAGCGGTGGGGAAAGCGCACATACTGATGGCAAATTTGACATTACTCCCGGTGCGGCTACGCAGATTCTTAAAATTTTCATGACTCCGGACAGAGAACTGGAAGACAAGAAAATTACAGATTACTTTGACGATGAGTTCTTCAACAGCAACTTCTGGCTGTACTGGCAGACGATGTTTGCATTCCAGAAATGGCATTCTGCTTTGGAAATGAAACTTTACATACACCGCTTTATTCACCACATAGGCGGGCTGCCTGACTTCAAGGCCCTAAAGTTTACTAAGTTTAACCAGTATGAATCTCTTATCCTCCCACTTATCAAGTATCTTGAGTCTAACGGCGTTTCATTCGAGTACAACACAGCGGTAACGAACATAATTTTTGAAACTTCTCCCGAAAAGAAAGTTGCAAAGCAAATTCTCGTCCTGCGCAACGGCAAGGAAGAAACAATCAACCTTACCGAGGACGACTATGTATTTGTTACGCTGGGAAGCAATGTTGATAATGCGACCCTTGGCACTAACACCACAGCTCCGCAGATTAAAGATATCCCAGGTTCCGGAAGGTCTTGGGAACTATGGAGAAAGATTGCGGCTCAAGATCCTTCGTTCGGACATCCTGAAAAATTCTGCGGAAATATCCATGATACGCTGTGGGAGTCCGCAACGGTCACAACTCTTGATGACAAAATACCCCCATATGTCGAAAAAATATGCAAACGCGATCCGTTTTCAGGAAAAGTCGTTACCGGCGGCATAATTACAATAAAGGATTCAAGCTGGCTTATGAGCTTCACTTTCAACCGCCAGCCGCACTTCAAGCAGCAGAAGAAAGATCAGCTCTGCGGATGGATTTATGCCTTAAATTGTGATGTCCCGGGTGATTATATCAAGAAACCGATCAAGGAGTGCACCGGCATAGAGATTTGCGAGGAATGGCTGTATCATATCGGTGTTCCTGAGGACAAGATTGCCGACTATGCGACAAACCATGCCAATACCGTTCCCTGCATAATGCCCTATGTTACTACATATTTCATGCCCAGAGCCGCTGGAGACCGTCCAAAGGTCGTTCCCGACGGAGCGGTTAACTTTGGTTTCCTTGGCGAACATGTTGAAACTCCGCGTGATACGGTCTTTACTACAGAGTATGCTGTACGCACGGGCATGGAGGCTGTCTATACGCTTATGAATGTAGACCGCGGCGTACCGGAAGTATTTGCCTCTGTATATGACGTAAGGGTTCTGCTCGAATCTACAGTCAAGCTTTTGGATGGAAGAAAGCCGCTTGAGGTATTCCTACCTGTACTTCTTCCGATTTTGGCAACAGTAAAGGATAAGGCAGAGAACAACGTAGTAACCGATTTGCTAAAAAAGTATAATATGATCTGAGCTTTACACGGCGGAGAAAGTCGGGTAAACAAAACGAAAATTTCTGTAAATTTATAAGAATAGCAACCCAAGTGCTTAGGCGGCGGACAGCTCAAACTGTCCGCCGCTTTGACATCAGCATATTCTTTTTTCGTAAAGCTGAAGCACCCTGAATACCTTGAATTTTCCCTTACAATAAGACTGCAGAGAATGATGGTTGCAAATAAAAGTTAGAATAATATATTTTTTAAAAACATAGTATCATAGGGCGGGCAGAAGGAGGAAAAAGCAAATATATTAGTTTGGAAGCGAGCTTAAGAGCTTTGCGTAAGAGAGGAAAAGAGGCCTTTGGTCTTTGGCTGACAATAGCCCTACAATTGAGGTATGGTCGGTATCCGAAAGGGTACCAAGATAGTTCCACTTTCCAATCTGAGGACAGCCCTGTACATATGGCACTATTTCGTCCTGCGAGCCGATATGCGGACCGTTTGCAGTCACGACGGAAACAAGACCGTCGTTTTCCCACCATGCACTTGTAATGTTTACGGGCTGTGTCCGCGTATACGAGCCAATATGCGAGCTTAGCGCCCAGAACAGAGGATTCATTTTAGCGCTTGGATAATGCCTGCCAGTAAAATATTCGGGGTATGTACAGGTTCCTGTCTGAGAGAAATAATAAATATCCGGCTGCGCTTTGACCCATGCGTTTAGTTCCATTGCGCCTTCCGGACGGAGATCCCAGTTGGCAAGATCTCGGGACGTCTGCCATGCCTTGCTGGTTTTGACGCGATTAATAAAGCTTTCGCAGCTCTCTCCCGGCTGTTTTACAAGACCCCACTGGTCGAAATAAAAATCGTACAGCCCGAGAAAATTGCCGCCTCCTATAGTACCGAGAAACAGTAAAGACTGCTGAAGTATTTTGTCTTTGTCAACCGCATATGCGGCAGAGCTTCCATCGTGGGGGGAAGATACTGTCAGTATTCCGCTTATCCAGCTTTTCCGTCTGCCGTCGAAGAGAGGGGACAATTCGCCGGCATCGGTTGCGGCTATTTCTTCTGCACAGCCGTTTTCAAGAAGCTGAGCTAATGTTCTCACGGTCTGCCCGCCCATACTGTGACCTATTAGATGTATCTTTTTAATTTTTCCTGTTGAAGGATCCGTTTCTCCCCATTCGGGGTATACGCCGGGGTAAGTTCGCCCGTATCTGGCGTGACCATACTTTTCCGAATGAGCTTTGCCATAATCCACAGTTCCGCCTTTGATAAAGGCGTAAAGCTCACAGGCGCGATCCCAATTACTGCTGAAGGGACCTACGGCGGCTACATAGTTTGCGTAACCGTTCGTCCGGAGAAACTCCGAAATGTTATAGGTGCCTCCCCAGTAAGGTATGCCCATTATGCTGTCAAATCCCGCCAAACCGTGAACAAAAACTATGGGGTAATCATTTGCACGAGGCAGTTCCGATTCCGCTTTCGCCGCGGGTCCGATTATAACAAGCGAAGCTGCAAGAATCAGAACCATTGCCGCCGAAAGTATTTTTTTCATAAATATTCCTCCTTTCAAATTTTAATATGCCTATTATATTTTATTGTTATAATTGCATAATAATGACGGAGGAATAAAGTGATAATTTGGATGTTTGACGAGAAATATTTTTGTCGGATTTATAACTGAGCGCGGCTGCTCACACATAGAGGCAAAAAACCTCCGGACACAAAAAGTGTCCGGAGGTTTGCAGTATTTTAAATAATTAAAGAAGGAGAATTAATCAGTCACGTCTATTTACGAGCATAAAAAATCTCAGAAGCTGGGCGAGGGAAACTGCCAAAGCGGCGACATAAGTCATGGCAGCGGCACTGAGTACTTTTCGGGAACCATCCAATTCATTTCTTGAGAGCATTCCTTGAGATTCTATTGCGCGAAGAGCACGTCTGCTTGCGTTGAATTCAACCGGCAGGGTAACAAGCTGGAAAAATGTGCATACCGCGAAGAAAAATATGCCAATATAAGCAAATAGAGAAAATATCTGGGAATAGGCACTGAAAATGATTCCTATAATGATTAAAGGAACGGCAAGCTGAGAGCCTATGTTTGTAACGGGGATAATAGCGGCTCTGAGTTTTATAGGAGCATAGTCTTCAGCATACTGCAGAGCGTGGCCGGCCTCATGGGCGGCAACTCCGATTGCTGCAGTTGAAGTGCTGTCATATACTGACTGTGAAAGGCGGATTACATTTTCCCTGGGATCGTAATGGTCGGTCAGAGAGCCTTCAACACGTTCCACACGCACATGGGAAAGACCGTTTGCATAAAGAATGTGCTGTGCCGCCTGAGCACCCGTGATATGAGAAGCTGAATACAGGCGGCTGTATCGCCTGAAAGTTGATTGAACTTTTGCGCTTGCCCAAAGTGAAAAAATTATTGCGGGCATGACAAGGTAAAAATATATCCAGTCAAACTGCATAGCCATTTCTCCTTAAGACTCAAAACTACCGCGAGGGCATAACAGATTTTCTGTTTACAATTATAATATGGCATAAAAATAAAAATAATCTATTACGGATTTGTCAAAAAAATATAAATTTTTAAATATTCATATAAATCGATCCTATTTAAAAGGTTGAATTTTTAAAAATTTAAAAGCGGGTACAGTAAAAAGAATAACAAAGAAAAGTTGGACTGTACCCGTGGAAACGGACAGTGAAAGAGACCTCCTGTTGTAGAATAGAAACTACGACAGGAGGTCAATTTATGCCCAGAAAATATACAAAAGTAGAGTTACTAAGTGAAGAGGTGTTCCGGCGAAAGGCAGATCAGTGAAACCAACCGAGAAATAGCAGAAAG
>JAAYWX010000062.1 GCA_012516225.1 Clostridiales bacterium | reverse complement strand
TATTCAATGCTATAAGAAAAGTTTACTGCACGGCGACATCTGCTGCCATAAAGCTGTTGTCCAGAATATTGGATGCAAAGGAAACTATGGCTGTAGTTTTATCTCTGCAGTATTTTTCGAGAAGCCAGAAATTTTCTCTTTCAGTTGTCGTCAAATCCTCGCCGTCCTCTATACTTACTTATCCTCTTTTGAGGATTTTCAAGGCTACAATCAAAAAATTCTCTCAATCTGCTTACATATGTGTTGTTTTTTGATTTTTTGATAAAAAAGTTCTTTTAATAAAAGGTTAATTGTAAATCGTGGAGAATCCATCATCTGCATAAGTTTCGTTACAGTAATCGATCAATATCGAGAGAACTGAACTGTTCCTCGACAACTATCGGCAATGAACTACGGCGCAGTACTCCGCTCTGTGAACATAAGTGGTCACTGGGTGCCTGTGTCGGATACGCACGGCTCAATAAGCTGTTTCCAGAAGCTGAAATGGTCTGAACCAAGATACTGTATAACGTACTTTTGAAAGGAATGATTCCAATCACACTGTTTGAAGTGCTGGTTGCATTGAAACGCCGTAACAACAAGCAACATGTATGTATCCGGAGACAGCTTGGTCACAAAAAGGGTCGGGAAGCGGTTGCGTTGACGCTGTTCGAGAAGATCAGCGACAACTACATAGCTATTCATATACCAGACAAAACTACAGAATCTGTTAATGTGGCTATAAGAGAACTGAAACACCACTTTGGTGATGCTTTTTCCTCTGTATTAAAAATCATTACCGTGGACAACGGTTCCGAGTTTGATGCTTTTGCTGAAGACGAGAAGTGCGGTAAGACAGCCTACTATGCACATCCGTATTAGTCTTGGGGTGGGGAACGGCCGCAGAATGAACGGCATACCGGCTTTTTCTGCGACTTCGTTCCAAATGGTGTTTCTATTGAACAAAACTACAGCACCGATGAGATCCTATCGTTTTCCGATGAACTAAACGGGAAGGCCAAGAAAATCTGGGTTATGCTACGACGGAAGAGCTCTTCGATGCGTTTATGGACAGTGTCTATGCTGTTCGGCAGCATAGCTTTACAAGTTTGTCAAGGGTTCGATTTTGCCTTGCCTATGATACCCTTGACTGCCATGCTCCACTATACTGTCTTGTAACCAAGGCGGCTCTAAACCACACTTTGTTCTACCAAGTATCCAATTTGCGATTGTAATTTAGCTTTTAAATTTTGTATTCGGTTTTTAAATAATGATATTCATTGGCACTAAACATTGGGCTCCATCTATTTCCATACAGTACTATAAATAACATATATTTCTTTTTTTGCAAACAATATTTTTACAAAAAATAAACTGATAAGAAGAGGGAGCTTGGTATAGTAAGATTGTAACGATTCTCTCTAATATGGTATATCGCAGGAAGAAAGAGGGAGAGGACAATAAACCAATTTTTAGAAAAAACAAAAAAGTAAGTAAGCTGCATATCCAAGATGGCAGAACCATAGCCAGTCTTAGTACTGAATACGGCGCTTCCAAAGCCACCATATCAAATTGGGTTCACAACTACCGTGAAGAATGCCGAAACGAATACGAACTTATGCAGGAGGCCTATAAGCTGCGGCTGCAATTAGAAGAAGCTTAAAAGGAAAACCGCTTCTTAAAAAAACTGCGGCATTCTTCGCAAAGGAAATTGATTAGAGGCTTATCGATTTATCATGGAACACCAAGACGAATTCGTCATCCGCTGGATGCTCAAACGCATGGGAATCCGTCCCAGCGCCTACTACAATTATTTGAAGCACAAGAAAGCGGACTACCATGCCCGCAAGGGCGTTTTTCTCAGCAAAACCACAGTATTTAAGTACATGAATAAGGAGCTTCGGCTTCTATGTATTTGCCGCAGACGGTGTCCCGGTTACAAGAAAGGACAGGTACATAAGATTTTTCCAAGCCTCTTGAATCAACATTTTGAGGCTGCCGGAAAAAACAGAGTTTGGTATACGGATTTTACATATCTGTTTCTTTCGAATGGCTCTTTGAGATATAACTGCACGATCACTGATCTTTATGATCGGAGTGTCGTTGCGAGTGAAGTCGGAAAAGGATTACAAGTAAGCTTGCGATTGCGGAGAAGGTATATGGTTCGCAAAATGTTCAGTGGCAACCCCTTTGGTATTACCGGTGGTGGGATTCCCAGTGACTCCACCTATTTTAATCAATACGGAATGCAAATGGACAGTGCCTTCTCAAATATGGGGGCAAATAATCCTATCTCTATTATGGGCATGGTTATAATGATTGTTGGTATCATCATTTTAATTGTAACCGTTCCATTATTGAGCGGTTACCTCTAATCTGTGCATAGACATGCTCCCTTCATGATTTACAGCGTTTTTCATTTCGCTCTCTCATAAAGGGAGCATATCAAAAAGGGCGATTTTTTCATGCCTAAAAGCTGACAACAACTTTGACAACAAAAATGATTTAAACGCTGTTGAAAGCCGATAAATATAAGCGCAACACATGCGTATATAAGCGTAAAAATACCCGCAAACCACTGATTTTTCAATGGAAAGCGGGTATTTTGCCTTAAATTGTTAAGACTCAATTTGGTCGGAGTGCCGGGATTTGAACCCGGGGCCTCTTGGTCCCGAACCAAGCGCGATACCAAACTTCGCCACACCCCGAAAAGGCTTTATTAATATGAGATGTATTATCCAATAGATTTAGAGCTTTTGTGCCTTTAGATGCCTTGTTGCTCCGCAACGGACTAATCACACAACCGTAAAAGCGAACAACACAAAGTATAGAGAAATATTGCGAAAATGTCAAGAGAAAAAGATAACTAAAAGAAAAAATACGAAACTAAGCGGGGGATTGCATACTTAAAACTATTTGTCCAATGTTGCATAATCGTTAGTAAGGTGCCAGGAAGACCTGCTACTATTGAAATAATGCGGCTGCCGCATGATAAAGCCCCCTGACTGGCGGCTGCCAAACAGGGGGCTTGGCGATAAGCTCAATAGCCCTAAATTAGGGCAGACTCTTTCTTCTGCGGCTACTCGGCAATGATCTTAGGTTTGCCGTCCTCGACTGTTATAAAAATCTTTTTAACATTGCCGTGATATTTATCTATAATTTCCGTAGCTATGGCATCCTCAATTTCTTTCTGGATAAGACGGCGCAGGTTTCTGGCACCGTATGTGAGGGAATAGCCTTTTTCGGACAGATAGCCTATCAGAGATTCATCATAAACAAACTCTATTCCTTTTTCCTTCATAACGCCAACGAGCTCTTCGATCATAAGTCTTGCTATGTCGCGGAAATTATCCTCGCTTAGGCGGTTGAAATAGACAATTTCATCAATACGGTTTATAAACTCGGGACGCAGGAAGGCGTTAAGCGCTTTTATGGCTTTTTCTTTGCCCTGCTCTGTAACCGTACCGCCAAAGCCGACTTTGCCGTCTTTTCTGTCACTGCCAGCGTTAGTTGTCATAATGATGATGGTATTTTCAAAGTTGACTGTTCTGCCCTGAGCGTCAGTAATTCTACCATCGTCAAGTATCTGAAGCAGTACGTTCATAACATCGGGATGGGCTTTTTCAATCTCGTCAAAGAGAACGACAGAATAAGGCTTACGGCGTATTTTTTCTGTAAGCTGTCCGGCTTCGTCATATCCGACATAGCCGGGGGGAGAACCGATTATGCGGGAAAC
>JAAYWX010000445.1 GCA_012516225.1 Clostridiales bacterium | reverse complement strand
TTTTTCTAACCAAAACAAGTTTTTTAAATAGCTTTGCCAACAGTAACTTGATATCTCTGCTTCCTCAGAACTACACTAGAAAGTTAAATTGCCGGAAACACTAAAATACGTGGCATTTTCTAGTTTTAGTCGTGCAAGGTTATAGTTATATATGGCACTTAATCTCTGTAATTGGACCTGCTTTAAGCCTTCTTCGGCCGCAGCTACATCCACACTTCGGACAAGCCCTGCTTCATAGCTGAGTTTTGCAAGCCGCAGGCTTTCCTCAGCCATCTCTAATGCCTTATCCATAACCGGAATATTTGTCTTCGCATCCTCAAAGTCAAGCCATATCCCCCTGACTTGGGCCTCAACAGCGCTTTTTGTGTCTTGCAACTGAAGCCTGGCTTCCTCCATAGCATATTCTTTTTCTTTATAAATGAAAGTATTTGACGGATAAGCTTTGCTGCTAAGTTCAAAATCAAGTTTGGCTATCTCAAAAGCACCTTCAGCGCTCATAATGTCAATTCGATTTTTTTCAGCTGCTTCAAGCAGTTCATCTAAAGTTTTATCAAAATCATCTGGCTTGTCTTTAAAAGAATCTGTAAGCTCAATGGCACGGTCTAAAGGCAATCCTATAAGTTTTTTTAGATTTATATAAGCTTTTTCCTCTTCAGACTCAGCTTTTAATAAATCTGCCTCAGCCTTGGATAGCTGCACCTGAGCATCTAAAACTTCATTTTTTGTTATTGTGCCTGCTTTAAATTTTGCCTCGGCAATTCCTAGCATGTCCTGATATCTACTTACCGCCGCTTTGGCTATGGAAGTATTTTCTTCAGCTAAAAGAACTCCGTAGTAGGCGGCTTCTATGCCAAAGTTAATACCTTTGATAGTGACATCTATTCCGAGCTTCGCCATATTAACCGCAAATTCAGCCTGTTTTCCCAAAATATCCATAGTACTACTAGTTTCAAAACCTGAAAGGCTTTCCATTTCTATACGCAACATTTCATTTAACTTAGATTTTTCTTCTGCAGGCATTCCTTCCCACAAATCAACAGCATCTCTTACTTTTTTATCCTGATATCTATACTCCTTCCTTGCCAATTCAGCCTTTTCCAAGCCCAATTTTGACAGTTTTACCTGTTGGTTGTTTTCTTCGGCGATTTTTACAGCGTCTTCCAGCGATAATTTTAAAATCTCATCTTCGCTTTCATTGTTTTCTTGTGCAAAAGCAAAGCTTGCGGTTATTAATATTAATATGAGCAGCAAAGTTACACTCTTGTTCAACCAAACTTTTGGCATTACAAATCCTCCTTTTGATTCTCGAATTTATACGCATCAGTAAAGATTCGAACCTGCGCCATTTATTCGCAGCGATGCTTCTTACTAATTTACAAGACATAATTATATGTAGCTGGGCTTTGTCGCAAAAATCCATAAATATTGAATTATAATTCGGGGTCAACATCTTAAAAGTTTACCCCGAATTGTCTTACTTAAGCCTCAGCTGATTTTCTTTTATTTCTCCAATTCTTTCTATACCGTGCTACGATATCTCCCCAATCTTCAAAAATCGTATAAACTACAGGTATAACTACCAAAGTTAGGATGGTAGAAACAGTCAATCCACCGATTATGCTCGTGGCCATGGGAGCTGCAAGTTCTGCTCCTTCACCTAAGCCCAATGCAAGCGGAACCAAGCCGAGAATAGTAGTCAATGTGGTCATGAGTATCGGCCTGAGTCTTGACGGTCCTGCCTTAATTATAGCTTCATTTCTTGGAATTCCTCTTTCTCTAAGCTGGTTTATAAAGTCTATCAAGACTATTGCATTGTTGACCACTATGCCTGCCAGAATGATTACTCCCATAAGTGATGTCATATTTATGGTGCGCCTCGTTAATAATAAGGCAAAGACAACACCGATAATAGCCAGCGGTACGGTAAACATTATAATAAACGGCTGTTTTAGAGACTCAAACTGAGAAGCC
>JAAYWX010000450.1 GCA_012516225.1 Clostridiales bacterium | reverse complement strand
GGGTTATACTGCTCTTCTACCACTGGCGATTGCGCGGCGTTTTTTTGCCGAACAAATTCCTAATACTCTGGAATAATCCCATATTCATTGCATGACGGAAGGATGTCATGCTGCCCCCTTCCTGATAGTTTCGAACCCAGAGAGCCGACTAGTCTCCGTCGGCTTGCAATCGGCACATTACCTATGGTACATGCAAGGGTGGATAGATTAGGACGCTTTTTTCTTTTCTTTTTGTGCGCTGCGGTGTAACTCGTCCATATGCGACATAAATCTGGAGTAGTAGGTGGCTGCCGGCCGGTCGGCAGCCTTTTGCACCAGATTCGCATGAATTTGATCTTTATACTGATCCCATTCGTCCGCTTCCAGGAACCGCCGCCCCTGTTCGAAGCTCTTACCGCTCTCCTCCTGCATAGCCGCTTGCAGCACGTTGGCCGCCGTGACCAGACGGTCGATTAGCGCGTCGATTTCCACCGGGCGCAGCACGTCGCTCATGACAAAGCGGACCACTTCGGGCCTTTTGGCAAGCTCAATGATATTCCGCGCCATGGTTTTATCCATGTAGGGAATGGACAGGGTAAGTCCCGCTTTACCTTCATCAAATGACGACTTTGCGTTGGCAGTGGTGCCGGCGGTTAGAAGGTCGCTTTCGCTAAAGGCAAGGTCGTTGTCAATCCCCTGAATACCGGTAATGACGCCGTTATGGATCTGATACATCATGTTTTGGTCATGGCGGTCGACCTGGCTGCAGATGTTATCCAGTATTTGAAGGCAGATGGTAGCCCGCTGAAAGCCGCCGGAAGTCATTTCCGCGCTGCTGCGCTCCTTTGCCATCTGTTCCACCGCCGTGCTCTCGGAACCTACGGCCTTAGCCATGAGGTTGCCGCGATACTTTTCGCCGGTTGCCGCATCGGTGACCTCCGCGGTTTCGGAACGGGCAACCAGATGTCCCACGCCCAGCATCTCCGCCATGCGGCTTGTGGCCACGTTTCGTTTGGAAACATTGACCTCCGACGGTCCCTCTGGTCTTTGCTGTATGCCTATGGAGAAAAGATTAAAGCTGGTTGTATGTTTGGCTTTGGAAGCTTTGTGGATACTGGCAACGACGGGCAGCATCTCCTTCAGTTCCTTGTCGGGCGGACAGGGCTTTCCCACTTCTTCAAACATATTTTGTATTTCCCTTAACCATTCTTCGTCGGATGAAATGGGTTGCAGAGTCTTATCCTGAAAAGGTATTTTTATGGCTAATAGATTTTGACGGAGTTTTTTGCTGCCTGGTCCGCCGGGGATGTTGTCTAAGGCCGCTTGAAAAGCCGGATTAAAATAATATTGGGCGGCCGCTTCCCTGTCGTATAACGTTTCTTCGTTGAGTGTCAACACATTTTCTTCTTTTTTAAAGAAATACTTCTGGCCGTTGTATTCCAGCTTGTGTACGACGCTGGAATTTGCGCCGCCCACATCTTCGTTGATGTTTTCCACCGTAAACTGCAGCATGCGGCCGCGGGCCAGCAGGTCCTCAATGGTAGGGACCTGTGTGTCGGCGCCGTTCAGTACCTGGGTGGAGGCCGACATCAACGCCTCCATAT
>JAAYWX010000061.1 GCA_012516225.1 Clostridiales bacterium | reverse complement strand
GTTTTCAAAAAGAAAATTCCTTGCTCTGCGCGCGCTTTGCCAGACATTATTGTTTCCCGATATATCAAGACAAAGATATTTGTTCAGTGCCATTAAAACTCCATCATCGCCTTCAAGAAGTTTCAGTGCAATCCATCTCCCGCTTATTCTGCCTCCGAGACAACTTTCCAAACAGGGTTCTATCATAGATACGGCCTTTTCAATTGTAGTCCCGTATGAAACTTTTAAAGGGTCATTTTTGGGAGGTTCCTGCGTTACGCTTGCCACAGCCTCAAGCAGGCGGTTCAAGCCTTTTCCACTGCGAGCACTCGTTCCCACAACCGGAATTCCAAGTTTTAACGATAAAAGCTCAAGGTTTATATCTATCTTCTTTTTTTTTGCTTCGTCCATAAGGTTTACGCAAAGGCCGACTCTATCTGTTATTTCTAAAATTTGAAGAAGAAGGTATAGGTTTCTTTCAAGGCAGGTTGAATCTGCAACAACCACAACTGCGTCCGGATTGCCGAAACAAATAAAATCACGCGCAATTTCCTCTTCGGCGGAATTTGCCAGAAGTGAATATGTACCCGGAATATCTACTATTGTGTAATTTCTACCTCGGAAACAATATTGTCCGCAGGCGTTTGAAACGGTTTTCCCCGGCCAGTTGCCAGTATGCTGCCTAAGTCCCGTCAAACTGTTGAATACCGTGCTTTTCCCTACATTTGGATTTCCGGCAAGCGCCACAACTTTTTCTTCGGATGTTTTCTTATCGGACCAACGGCCGAAATTATCACTGCTTTTTATGGCGGCCGTTCTGTAAGAAAAATTCATTGCGTACCCCTCCCAAAAATAACGCGCGGCAGAGAAAACCTACCGTTTCCGGAATTTATAAACCACTGCCGCAGACATATCAATATTTATAATCAACCATTATCTTTCCCGACAAGTCGGCTCTCAGCGCGATAACCGCGCCTCGTATAAGGTATGCTCTGGTATCGCCGGACGGACTTTCGTAAAGCGGTTCAATTTCAGTACCAACGATCAGCCCAAGGTCAAACATCCGCCTCAGCGCCGAGCCGTCCGACCTCAACTCCGAAACGATAACTTTTTTCCCCACCGGCACGCTCTTCAGCGGAATTGAATTTCTTCTCATGTCCGGATTCCTCCGAATATAAAAAATCGGCGCAGGGAAAACGTGTTTCTCTACACCACCAATATATTATAAGCATTAAAAATGGGTTACGGGGTCATATAATGAACTTTATTGCTTTTGTTTTTACCGGGCAGCTTAATGTTATGATTGAATAGTTCGGATGCTTGTAGTATACTGCCCAATAGAATGGGATAATTTTGCTGTGGAAATAAAAAATACAAATGGAGGTTGCTTATGGGTAATACCAAATCTCAGGGGAAAATCAAAAGAACACTTTTTAATCTTTTGATAACTCTGGCTTTCGGACTCGTCTATTTTTATTTTAAGCTGCCCGCAATAAACTTGAAGGATCCAGCTTTCTATACTTTTGTCCTTATGCTGTCCGCACTGTACTGTTTTCTCTCGATACTGACGCAGGGGCTGTTTAAGGCGGAAAGCGGCCGTGAGATGTGGACAAGCATAAAAACCCACTGTGCCGTTCCGGTGTTTGTATGTATTTTGCTTGCCGTTATTTTTGCAGTAGGTAGCCTTATCTCATCTCCTATCATTCGCTCACGCGCATACCGCAACCTGCTGAAAGTTGAAACGGGGAATTTTACCGAAGATATTAAGGAAATATCTTTTGACCAGATTCCCATGCTTGATGAAGACAGTGCAATGAAACTCGGCGACAAGAAAATGGGCGAGCTTGCGGATATGGTATCCCAGTTTGAGGTGGCAGATGATTATACCCAGATTAATTACAGATCTCGTCCCGTTCGCGTAACTCCCCTTGTATATGGCGACTTTTTCAAATGGATAACCAATACTTCAAAGGGGCTTCCCGCTT
>JAAYWX010000060.1 GCA_012516225.1 Clostridiales bacterium | reverse complement strand
GGTTATGTGTCGCATGACAAATTTTATATTGAAATAATCGGAGCAGAAGGGTTTACGGATGTTGACGGCGAGCCCGCAATTCGTGTGTATTTTAACTTTACAAATAAATTTGGCTACCCTGTGGATGCATGGAACTCTCTTGATATCCGGGCAAGTCAGGACGGCAATGAGCTTGTGGAAGCTTATGCGTGGGAAACCGTAGGTGCCGTCGGCAATTTGCACTATAAAATCCGTCCGGGTATCAGCATACAATGCGCTTATGAGTTTAAATATAATCCGAACGGAGGCGGAGTTGAACTTTCCGTTTTAAGCTGGGATGAAGGTTATGATGGAGGTACAGTTAAGGCTACATATGTTCCAGACAATCTTCCCGGAGCGCCCGCCCCTTATGTTATAAAGCCGGTTTCCGATCCTACATGGACAGCCAATATTCCCGGCGAAGGTACGCTTGACGACTACTATTACGTTTCTGTTCTGGATGCGGAACTTCTTTCCGACCTTAACGGCAATCCAGCGATAAGAGTTTATTATGACTTTACAAATAACAGCAGTTCATATATAAGTCTGGGCGAGGCGCTGTTTGCCTATACATATCAGGACGGTATATCGCTTGATGTTTCTTACGCTCCTCAGGAAATTGATACAGACGTTAATTTTGATACACAGATAGCTCCTGGAACGACAATAAGGGCATCTCGGGTTTTCTCACTTAGAAATTCTACTTCCCCGATTGAGGCGGAAATTGAGGCGTATAACACATACGATGCCGTTGGGCAGACTTATAAAATTTACTGATAATTTAGTCAAAACAGGGGTTGTAGCAATTTTTGCTGCAACCCCTGTTTAACGAGGAGAACCATGGCTATATGTAAACTGTTTAATGCAGTATAGCCGTTTTTATCAGAGAGATGACGAACGTCATTATAAAAATTGTCGTTGCAGGAGGATCTATGTGAGTATCCACATAACTGTTTATCGTCTTTGCTATAAAATCTCCGAATAGTGCGCAGACAATACCGAAAAACACGCCGAGCTCTTCCGTGGGGAATATGGAGATGTGCGCCCAATGCATGAGAAATACCATGTGTCAGTCCCAGTCCTGCAGAGTTGAACGCCAGCCCAGCCATGCATGAGGCGTTATGCATTTTTTCGCGGGCAAGAATATTCCCTCCGTTTTTATATACCAAAGGCAGAAACTCCATAACAAGCGCTGCTGCCTTTTCCGCAAGAGCATCCGAAAAATCGGTTGCACCGTTTGAAACATAAGCTTCTATTGCATGAGTGAGCACATCCATGCCCGTATCTGCGGTAACCGAAGGAGGCGCGGATAATACAAGCGTTGGATCCAATATTGCGGTACACGGACGGAGTTCGGCACCCTGGAGAGGAAATTTTATATTGCTTTCTTTATCTGTTATTATAGCAAGATCCGTTACTTCCGAGCCTGTTCCGCTTGTTGTCGGAATGGCGACAAACTCGCATATACGGATTTTTTCTGGGTAAATTTGCTCCGCCATACTTTTTATCGCCTTTGCTGAATCGAGAGCTGACCCGCCGCCTATTGCAATCAATACTTCGGCTTCTGCCTTTATCAGGCTTTTTATTCCTGCGCTTATAACCTCAACAGGAGGGTCGGGAACAACATCCTTAAAATATGTGACTTTACAATTTGCCAGATATTTCTCGACTTTTTGAGCTGTGCCGCAATTATAAATGAAGCTGTCTGTTATAACCAAAACACGCTTTCCTTTTATGGAACGAAGCCGCCCAAGAGAGCCTTCTCCAAAAAACAACTTCGTACTGAAACTGAATTCATTCATATTTGCCTCCGATGTTTGGTAAACATTTCAGTAAATTCTCTGAATTGCTTTTATTATACATTCATCGATTTTAATGACAATGCACGTTCCGCTCAATAACATGCAAATTCCAAACCTAAAGTTGCAAAGCATTATGACTGCAAAAGCAGAGCAGCGCGGCTTTGTGGTTTCCGGGCGCACTGCTCTGCTTTTATATTAAAGGCGTTTTAATAACCGTTTCAAAGGCTTTGCGTATTAGACTTATATGGTTTCGGATAAAGGAATAACAGAGCCTATATCAAAAACAGGCTTCGATGTAAGATACAAAGGATTTACTTCATGTTTTTTCAAAAACTCTTCTATTTCTCGCTTATCCGGATGGCTGTCGAGCGAACCGGTAAAAGCGAGCGTATCCGGAGCAATTTTAAAAGAAGCTCCTCCGATAAAACCTTCGCTGAAACCTTTTAATTCAATATTACCGGAGCTTATCAACAGTACATCCATTCCGGCGGCACGCATTGTTTTGGCAAGCCCGTTGTCCGCCGTGATTGCGGCGGTTTCGGAAACAAGGCAGACGGCGCATTTTGCATACCCCTGCCCAACGCATATATATCTTCCAAAAGTCCCGTCAAGGATATTTTGGTCGGTAATTTTCAAATTGTGGAACAGAAGTTTTCCCACCGCGAGAGCACAGAGCCGCGCATCATCCGGATATTTTGCACCAGGAGTACTTGCAGGAAAAATTATATCTGCACCCATTTCCGCAAGTTTTTCCGCAAAGCGACTTTTATTCAGCACGCAGGAAAGCAGAAACCTATTGTCTCCGAAATGAAAGACACTCAGGTCAATATGTGATCTCAGCCTTGTGTCTATATAGGGATTTACAGGACAGGCAAGAACTTTTACACTGTATTTCTTAAGCGCAGAACCTATCTCATCGGCATAGTCCTCCC
>JAAYWX010000059.1 GCA_012516225.1 Clostridiales bacterium | reverse complement strand
GCTGCCACTTCTTCCTCCTTGATTTTATGGCAGTAAGCCCTCTTGGAATAGCCATGCAGCAATCTCCTTTCCGACATAAGCGGCTGTATTCATTTTGATGCCGTACTCCGGACATCCGTTATGTCGTCAATGGAGAATTTTTTGCTGCCTATGTAGAATACATAGTTGTCTTCCTCAAGGGATACTCTGTCAACCGTTCCGCTGACCGTTTCAATGCCTCCGCCCGATTTTTGAACTGATGCTGTGACATTCTTCCCGATAAGTGAAACGGCGTAATTTGACTTTGAATAATCTGCCATCGACTGTATCATCTGCATATTGGAAAACTGCGTAATCTGATTCATCATCTCGCTGCTGTCCATTGGGTTTGTGAAATCCTGACTCTGCATTTCTTTCACAAACAGTTTCATAAAGTCGGTGGCGCTGAGAACAGAATTGTCCTTCTTTTTGGAATATATCGCAGTACTGCTGTCTGTGGATGCTCTTGCAATCGTTTCTCCCATTGATGCACCTCCTAAAATCAGATATAAGCGTCCAGCCTGTCCCCTATGGTTTTAAGCACTGCAGGGCTCTGTTCTTCTGCAGTTGCCGCCCGCAGGTAACCTTCATCTGAATTTGATTGCTGCGACGGGGGGGCGCTGTATGCAAAACTCCTCTGTCCGGCAAATTGCTGCCCTGCAAACTGCTGACCTGCCATGAAGAACTGCTGCATACCGCTTTCCGGTGCCGCATTTGACCGCATAACCGCCTCGTTCACATGAACATTCATTGGCGCAACAGCCTCTCTGAGTGCTGCAATGTCACTGTTTATAAGCCGTGCCGTACGGGCGCTGGCGGCAGTAATCGAAAGTGTGGCTTTCCCCGCTTCTTCAACGATCTTCACTGTGATCTCGCCGAGAGCTTCCGGTTTTAGACGGATTGTAAACTCGCTCTTGCCAATAGACAAGTTCTGTTTTATGCCTGTCTTAATCTGTTCGGAAAGTTGCTCCGGCGCAGAAGTTTTAGCTTCCGATTTTACAGCGAACTCAAGCGGCCTTAAGATCCTGCTCTTAGAAATTTCGTTTTGCAGACTGTCAACATCTATTTGCTTTTCGCTCTCATCATTATCTGATTTAACCGTGTAAAGCATTTCCTTAACTTTTGCTACGGTTTCCCTGAAGCTGTCTTCCAAAACCGATTTGCCGGAATCCGCCGCTGCATCAAAACTTTCCGTCTTCTCAACGGTAATTTCCGGAATTCCCGTCTTGCCTGATTCGCTTAAGTTCATAAGCCGTATATTAAGCGGTATATTCTGATTTGCTTCGTCGGCTTTAAAATTATCCTGCACAGTCTGCCAGACCTGCCCGGATATTGTATCCGCCAAATCTTCTCCCGTCTTTTCCATATTTTCAATGCCAAGCTGAAGCTTCAGTGCATCTGAAAAATCCGGAAGTTCAATCTTGCCGGTTTCCGTATCCTGCAAGCCTTGAAACCCGCTTAAAGCAAGAATCTCAAGTACATTTCCGGCTTTGCTCGGATCCTGCAAATTCTGCAGAAGCGGCAAAATCAAATCTGCCGAAGGCGTATTTCCCGTTTGGCAATCAGCAGTTTCCTGCAACTGGGCAATCATCCCCAGTACGATCTGCAAAAATGGGTCAGTGCACTCCGCCTGCCAGCCGTCTTTCTGCTTTGAGGATACAGCCTGCATTCCGTCTTTCAAACATCTTCTGTTTGTCATTTGAACAGCTATATTCTGCATTTTCTCACCTCCTTTCACAAAAATTCGGATATTTTAACTAAGCTATCCCCGACATTGAGTCGTTTTGACAGCTTTTATCCGACAGTTTTGTAGAAAATACCTGCATGAGTTCATTTTCAGCGGCCTTAGCCTCTAAAAGGCGGTATTCTTCCGCCTGCTTTTCCTCCAGCTTATCCATGCCGGTCTTTTCCTGATAAACAGACACCACTATCTCTCTCTGAGCTTCAATTTCTTCTTCCGCCTTATAAAGCTCAATCATTGCCGCCTTAATTTGCAGGCGTGCATTTTCTATAAGGTAGCTCAGTGATGACAGTTCGCTCATCGCTGCACCTGTCTGCTGTTTGCCGTTAAGCTCGGAAATCTTTTCGTCGCGGTATTTCTCCAAGGCATTAATTCTTTCAAGGATCTCATCGCGCCTCCGCAGAAGCGTTCCCAGTGCTTTCTTCTCTTTGTCAAGAACCTGTCCTTTGTAGTTTCTCACTCTGTTTAGCGAAAATTTAAACGCCTCCAAAGCAATTCCTCCTTATCGAACCGCTTCTTTAAGAAGGGCAACTGTTTCTTCGAATGTACATGGTTCGTCAACCTTTTGCATGAGGAAATTATTTATGCGCTTCATATGCGCCAGCGCATTGTCAAGCTCGGGATTGCTCCCGCTCTTATACGCTCCTATGGAAATCAGGTCTTCGTTGTCCTTGTATACCGCAAGCATATTTCTCAGGCGGTTGGCAGCCTCTTTATGCTCCGGATCTGCAATTCCGGTCATGAGTCTTGACACACTGTTAAGCACATCAATCGCCGGATAGTGATTTTTGGCGGCTATTTTTCGTGAGAGTATTATGTGCCCGTCTATAATTCCGCGAACGGTATCGGCAATCGGCTCGTTAGTGTCGTCGCCCTCCACAAGTACTGTGTATATTCCGGTAATCGAGCCTTTCTTAAAATTACCTGACCGCTCAAGCAATTTTGGAAGCGCCGAATAAATCGAGGGGGTATATCCTCTTGCGACAGGTACTTCGCCCGTTGCAAGCCCTATTTCGCGTTGCGCCATTGCAAACCGCGTAAGAGAGTCCATCATAAGCAGAACGTCTTTCCCCTGTTTCTGGAAATACTCCGCCACCGCTGTCGCCGTCTGCGCGCATTTCAGGCGCATAAGCGCCGGCTGATCCGACGTTGCCACCACAACGACGGAACGTTTTATTCCTTCCGGTCCGAGGTCGCGCTGTATAAACTCTACAACTTCTCTTCCGCGCTCGCCTACAAGCGCAATAACATTGACATCCGCCCGGACATTTCGTGCTATCATTCCCATGAGCGTACTCTTGCCCACGCCGCTTCCGGCAAATATTCCGATTCTCTGACCTTTTCCTATGGTCAGCAGACCGTCTATCGCTTTTACTCCAAGCTCTATTACCTCCGAAATAGGGGGGCGGGACATGGGATTTTCGGGATTTCCGTTTATAGATATCATTTCTCCCGGCGGAAGCGGCGGGCCGCCGTCAATCGGTATGCCAAGCGGGTCTATTGTCCTTCCGACAATTTCATCGCACATATTAATCTCAAGTTTTCTGCCGTTGCTGGTAACGGAGCTGCCGTATCCTATTCCGTCCGTATTTTGGAACGGCATAAGGTAAATTTTGTTTTCTGCTATGCCGACAACCTCAGAAATAACTTCGGTACTATCCCTATCAATATGTATGGTGCAGATATCGCCTATGCTGCAGGAAAGCCCCGTTGCCTCTACGGTCATGCCGATTATCTTGCTTATCCTGCCTTCGCGCGTACGCAGATCCGTAAATTGGACAATACGATAATAACTTTCCAAAGCCTGGCGGATTGACTGGGGCACGGTTTCACTTCCTTTGCAAGGGATTACTGCTGAAGTTCAAAGTCTCTGAATGCTTTTCTTAAATTATCCGCCTGCACTTCTATGGTGCTGACAACAGCGCCCTCATTAGTAACGACGCGGCAGACGGAATCGGACCCTGCAACCGGAATAACAAAGGCCCTTCCGTTGTACTCCGGTTTTTCAAGTTCTTCTTTTATGCTGTCCACAAGCCGGACCAGCCGCTCAGAGATCTCGACGTTCAGCCATTCGGCATTCTTTACGCTGTTCACAGTCTGAAGAACAAGCCTTTGCAGTATCAGGTCGTCCTCATCGATTTTCTCAAGAATCATTTTTTCGGCAATATCAATAGCCATATACTTAAGCTCATTCGTATACTCATCGATAAACCGCTTATGGGCATTGACCATTTCATCCATAAGGGCCTGCACACCGGCTATGCATTCTCGCAACTCCGCTTTCTTCTTATTTAAAGCATCGTAATAAGCCTGCTGGGCGACCGATGCGGCAAGTTCCTTCAAGTTTTGCTCATAAATGGCCGCAATCTCTTCCTTACTTAAAATTTTAGCCTGAACTTTTTCTTCTTCCTCCATTACAACGTCACAGACGGTAAGCTTATCTTCTTCCTCCGTTTTCGCTGATTCTTCTGCAATTTGAGGCTCTGTTTCTACATTATTCGACATTTCATCGGGTTCAGACGCCTCTAAAGGTGTTAGAGTTTCATCGGGCGCCCTTTCGTATTCAAAATCAGGGATTCTGACACTTTCATTTTTTGCGATAAAACGACTGCTTTTATATACGCTTGCATTAGTCAATTATCGCATCCTCCCCTCCTCTTGATATAACGATTTCACCGCTTTCTTCAAGTGAACGGATTGTTTCAACAATCTTCTGCTGTGCACGTTCGACATCTCTCATGCGGACATTACGCAGATATTCGATATCGGACAGTATATTCTCTCTGGCGCGGGCGGAAATATTGCTGAGGAGAAGCTCTTTGATCTCTTCGCTCGAACCTTTGATTGCGACGGCAAGATCCTGTGCATCCACGACACGGAGAACTGTCTGGATAGTGACGTCGTCCAGATTGAGGATATCTTCGTACACAAACATAAGTTTTCTGATGTCTTCTGAGAGTGCCGGATCTGTTTTCGACAGTTCATCAAATACGAATTTTTCTGTAGTTCTGTCGATATGGTTCATAATATCGGCAACATAGTTGACTCCTCCGATTTCCGTCATATCCACAGAAACAACCGCGGAGAACCTTCTCTCAAGCGTCTGCTCCACAATCGAAACTATATCGGGAGAAACGCTTTCCAGCGTTGCAATACGTTTGATAACATCAATCTGGAGCTTTTTCGGAAGCTCTGCAATAATTTTTGCTGCTTGGTCGGAAGACGCATAGGACAATACAAATGCAATAGTCTGCGGATGTTCGCCCTGAAGCATCATCATCAAGTTTTTGTAATTTGCCTTCCGGACGAACTCAAAAGATCTGGTCTGCATAGCTTTTGACACGCGTTCCAGATAACTTGTCGCCTGCTGTACGCCGAAAGCCTTTTCCAGAACTGTTTTGGCGTACAGAATACCGCCTTCTGAAATTACTTTCTGTGTTGTGCACAGTCCGTAAAAGTCCTCGACAATATCCTGCATCTCTTCCGGAGAAAGTCTGTTGAGCCGCGCGACTTCTATAGTTAGGCGTTCAATCTCGTCTTCCGTAAGATATTTATATACTTCCGACGCCTGCGCGCTGCCAAGGGCAACCACTACCGCGGCTGCTTTTGTAATCGGAGGGATAGCTTTTCTGCTGGAAGCCTTTGACAATGCTTATTCCTCCTTCAGCCATGATTTGAGAAGGTTTGCCGTAACCTGCGGGTTGCTCCGCGCGAAGTTGCGGACCTCTTCCATAATAGCCTCGTCTTTCGGGTCTATGCCGCTTTTTGCCATTTCTTCTATGCTCCGCTTGTAATTGTCTATTTCTTCTTGCTTCCGCCTTTCCTCTTCGAGCCTTGCCTTTTCCTCGGCTTCGGCCAAAGCGCGGAGTTTGGCTTTCTTCCTGCGTTTTATAATTGTTATTATCACGAAAACAATTATAATCAGTAGGATAAGTCCGACACCTGCGGCAATATATACCCACTTCGGCAGATTAAGGATGCTTAAATCTGAAATATTATCCGGTACAGTTGGTTCATTCTTGTCATTATCCGGTTTTTCAAGCGTAAGTGATGAAACAAATATCAAATCCGTCGGAATATCCGTACATCCAGAAACAAGGTTTACAAGCTCCTCTTTTCTCTCCGGCGTAAGTGACGCTTCATTTACCAGAACTGAAACGGTAGCACGCTTTAATATGGCGTTGCCGGATTCAATCTGGGTTTTTATGTATCCGTAGTCGTAATCTTTGTTCCATGAGTAGCTTGTCATACCGTTATTATTATTCGGAGAAGTATATCCGTATTGCGGTATGTCGGTGTTGTTTTCTTCTCCAGTTATCATATTTCCGGCGGTTTCAGTGCCGTTTACGGAATACGCTCCCTTATCCTGAGTAAGGTATCCATCGCCGTTTTCTTTCGGGGCAAGCTCGTACTTTTCCGTCATCATCTTGTCATAGTCTATCGTTACTTTTGCAACCGCCACGACACCATTGGCCCCGTATCTTGGTGAAAGTAGCCTTACTACATTATCTTCAATCTGCTTTTGCACCATCATCTCAAAATTGAGATTTTCCTCTCCTCCGCCGTTCTGCTGTGAACCATCCGTTGCTGTTAGTTCAAGCATGGTGGCCGAATCGACCACTTTAACGTCCTCCGGCTGCATTTTAGGAACACTCGCTGCAATAAGGTTGCGTATGGCGGAAACCTGCTCCCCAGTTATGACGACATCTTTTTTCAGCGTCAGCAAAACGCCTGCGGAAGCTTTTTCAGTATTTGTAGCCTTATCCCAGACATAATCGCTCGTTTCGGGAACATTTATTGTAACCGTAGCGCTGTCGACACAATCCATCCTCTCAAGAGTTGCCTGAATTCTGTCTTGAAGCTGGTATAAAAGCCACTGCGCTTTTTCCGACTCTGTTGCGGTCATTCCCGAATGGCTTGAAAAAATGTCGTAAGGGAGGGCAGTTTTGGGATATCCTTTTGCAGCAAGGCGCAAAATCCAAATATCATACTCATCCTTTTGTACGAGTATGCTCCCGTCAGGACCGATTTTCGCATCCGCCCCCATATCGAGGAGGGCCTGATACACGCTGGCGGATTCTGAAGTGCTCAAATCGGAATATAGTTTGACATAGCTTCCTTTCGAAGAATTCAGCACTATGGTAACTATTACCGCAATAAGCACGACGGCCCCAGCAGCAGCAAGGAAAATCGTCCTGTTCTTTTTGGGCATTTTTTTGAAATATTCTTTTATTTTCGCTGTGGAGTCCTTAATCTTTATATCTTTCACGTTATTGCCTATGCTCCTGTTCCGAATATAAATCGAAATTATGGAAACGCTTCATCCCTATCGGAAACCTTAACAATTAAAAGCTATCGCTTTTACACTTGCATCTGCATTATTTCCTTATATGCGTTTACTGCCCTTGAAGTAAGCTGAACTGCGGTCTGCAGCGCTGCACTGGCTTTCATTGAGTCAATCTGTATCTGGGCGATATTGTTAACATCGCCCAGCACAAGGGCATTCGTATCATCATCAGCTGTTTTCTGAAGAGTTTCATATTCGTTTATTGCCTCTTTAAGCATATCCGAAAAAGGTATCGCGCTGCCGCTTTCCCTCGAACGCTCTGTTTTTTCCTCGGAAAACGTCATTGGCTGAATCGGCTGAATAGGAGTGAAAAATGAATTCATAAACATCCACCTCGTTTTAAAACTTAACTGCATATCCGTAAAACCGCGTCACGTAAGCAATATGTATGAAAATTTTCAAGTTATGCCCTAAATATGAAGTTCATTCCAATATACTATATTTATATAATTAATCTGTCATATTTCGTACTCTAAATGTACCATTACGCTCTTTAAAAGTAAAGATGTTTTTGTCGGTATTTGATGTCAAATATCGTATAATGTTAAAAATATATAATCCAGTTGTTATGAAAAAATACAGCATCTTATTTTTACGGCAAAAACAGTTCATTTTCTTGTTGTTTTCTGGAAGCTGCCGTTTCCCAAGCTTTATTTGCGGTGAGCAACAAAAAAACTGCATGCCAAGTAGACATACAGTTTCATGCAGCAACTGTATCTCACCGGCAACCCGGCTGTCATAGCATTAATGCCTTAGACCCGTGGCTTTGCGTCCCTGGCTTTCACCAAGTTTGCCATTTATCAATGAGAAAACTCAATTTTCAAATTTGACATTAGCATAACCTCCGACATATTTCAACATATTTTTACATATTTTTCGGGATTTTGATTGTTTTCTCATATTTTGCTTCAAATCGTGCGAGCCAAATTGTCTAAAGCGACGGAATTTGTAAAAAATCGTGTAAATTTTCAAAAAACACGCTTTAGTTTTTTCGGAAACATGAAATAACTATGGTGACCGGGAAAACCGGCAGTAATGTTTCGGCTTCCGAAACGAACGGTGCACAGTTTGCGTAGGGAGCTGAACGAAAAATATAGCTCGGGCGGGCAAGGATGCTTCCCGAAGCACAAAAAATACATGGAGGTACTTATTATGGGTATGGTAGTAAGAACTAACACAATGTCATCCAATGCTTACCGTCAGTTAAGCATGAACAACACAGCTCTCTCCAAGAGCCTTGAAAAGCTGTCTTCCGGTTTCCGCATCAACCGCGCCGGCGATGACGCTTCCGGTCTTGCCATAAGCGAGAAGATGAAGGCTCAGATTAAAGGTCTTGAGCAGTCCTCTTCAAACGCACAGGACGGCATTTCCCTCGTTCAGACCGCTGAAGGCGCAACAACAGAAATCCACAGCATGCTGAACCGCATGGTAGAGCTTGCGACAAAGTCTGCCAACGGCACAATCCAGGACGATGTTGACCGCGATGCTATTCAGACCGAAGTGGATGCCCTGAACACAGAAATCACACGTATTGCAAAATCCACAAACTTTAACGGTATCAACCTTCTCGACGGAAATCTGTATGCCGCTTCTTCCGCATCCGGCATTTTCGGAACAACCGCTGTTTCCTTTACCACTTCAAGCAAAATTGCTGACCTCGGCGCCACCCATACAATAGCCTTTGCCGATGGTTCCGGCGTTGCGGGTCACAGCATAGGTGTTGCTCTAACTACTGCCGGCGCACTTACAATTACCCTTGGTTCTCAGTCCGCCCAGACTTACACCGCAAGTGAAATTACTCAGGCGGTAAAGGATTTTGCCGCAGCTCAGGCAAAAGCTGCAGGTACTCCTGCTGACAAAGCGGTATACGAAGCTTGGACCTCCTTTACTATGAAGTCCGACAACATCAACCTTGCGGCTGGCGCCACAACAGCTATGGCGGCTGTTACACTGGCGGATGAAGCCGGAATAGGTGGTTTGGATCTGCAGGTCGGCGACACAAACGATGCGTTCAACCATGTTTCCGTTTCCATCGAAAACCTGACAGCTGCAGGCCTTGGCACAGACGGCCTTAAAGTTGATACACAAGACGCGGCAGGCAATGCCATCAAGACAATCAAGGATGCTATCAACAAGGTTTCCACGAACCGCGGCAACCTCGGTGCTCTGCAGAACCGTCTTGAGCACGCGATCAACAACCTTGACACCACAGCGGAGAACATGGACGCTGCAAACAGCCGTATCCGCGACACAGACATGGCCAAGGAAATGATGCAGTACACCAAAATGAACATCCTCTCCCAGGCCGCTCAGGCTATGCTCGCTCAGGCGAATCAGCAGCCCCAGAACATCCTCCAGCTCCTCCAGTAAGAGAAGCTCGCAGGGTAGTTCAACTACCAAACTACATAAGGGACGGTTTAACCGTCCCTTTTTTATTTGCTGGTCAGTGAATGTAACGTATAACCGCAAATTCAAAATAAATCAGCCCCCATTAGAGGGGGCTGATTTATTTTCGTAAGATCATTTGTTTATTTCAAGAGTCTTGTTTATCATGGCTTTTACAACAGACAAAGCCGTTAAATTTGCTTCATAGGCATTGCTCGCCGCCATCAGGTCTATCATTTCCTCTGTCTTATCGACATTCGGATAACGGACGTAGCCGTTTTCATCGGCATTCGGGTTATCCGGTTCATATTTTAAAATGAAGTCCCTATCGCTTTCAACCACTTCAGAGACTTTAACGCCGCCCTTGGTTTTGCTTGCAGCCTTGTTAAGCTCTGCCGAAAAAGAAAGCGGAACTTCCTGAAACACAACCTGCTGGCGACGGTAAGGTTCACCGTTGGCCGTAACTGTGGTTTCAGCGTTTGCTATATTTTGAGTAATAATATCCGTCCTGAAGCGCTCCGCTGTAAGCGCCGAACCGACGATATCCAATGATGAACAAAATGACATATCCTTTTAACCCTCCGTTTTGCGAATATCGCATATGCGGCAGCTACATATTGGCGTTCAATACATAGCTATATTTGTCAAATTCTTCTCTTACCTTGTCCAGTGCAAGACTGTACTGGACATACGCCTTATAAAGCGAAATATATTCGGTTTCAGCATCTACGTTGTTGCCGTCCGGCCGTTTGGAAACATTGTCACTTGTGTTTATCGTACCCTTGATTAATTCAACCTCTGCGGGAGCGTTTTCATTTTCCGCTTCACGCAGAACGCTCTCAAACGAAAGGCTTTTGGACTTGTACCCAGGCGTTTCTATGTTGGCGATATTTTGAGTGTTTATCTGCTGCTGCATCCAAGCAAGCTGCACACCTGCCTCAAGCACTTTAAAGTTGCTGGAATCAAAAAACATCGCTTTCTCTCCTTTTTATTAAGGGCTATCCTTGTCTGCGCGAAATCTTGTCCGCCTCCGCAAAAGCATCCCTAAGTTCCGTAACCATCTGCAGTATGTCGCCGATGTCTGCGGCATCTTTCTTTACGTTTGCATTTATTATAGCACGATTAAAATAATTGTAAATATCATTTAGGTCGTTCGCTATGCTGTACTCAAAGTTCAAAGAACCTCTCAGCTCGTTAATTATGCGCTGCGCTTTCTGCAAAGTCCGGTTGATTTCGGGAATGTCATTTTTCTCAAAGGCAATTTGTGACATCTTGAGTTGCTTTATAAGTTCATCAAAAACAGCAACGAGCATCTGTCCGGGCGTCATCGTCATTACAGACTGCTGTTTATATGCCTGGTATGGATTTGTCATCATATTTTAACCTCACCACTGTACTGATTAATAATAATATGTATAGATGGTCAATATCCATTGGAGAAGCTTGATGTCAGCATTGAGCTCTGGGAGCTGTACTGCGCTATTATCTGTTCCATTCTGTTGAACTTTTCCCAATAGCGCTGCTTTTCGTCGGCATATTTATCCTCAAGTTCCGCAAGTTTGCTGTTTATTCTTGAAAGCTCGTAATACATATCGTTGAGTTTGGAATAAGCACTGTATCCTTCCGCACCGGCTATTCGGACAAATACTCCGGGGCTCGCCACGCTCAGTTTTGCATAATTGTCGCAAGTCTTTGCAATTTGTGTTGCGAGTCCGTTTACAGAGTCCGTAAAAAGCTTGGCAACGGAATCGGGATCTGTTGCGATCGCACTGCGCAATGCTGCTTCATTAAGTGTCAGTTTCCCCGACAGGCTGTTCTCTGTTGTTTCAATTCCTATGCTGTACGCCGCTATTCCCGCGCTTTCGACCTTTGTATAGAACGCTGTACGCATAGACTGCAGGAAAGAACTTAGGTTCGTATCGTTTCGTAGCAAGCCTTTTTTAGCTTTTTCCGTCCAAAGTTCAATCTCTTTATCGGACATTTCCTGTTTCTGCTCGTCAGTCAGCGGAGGATATTTGCGGTAATCTGCATCTTCCCTGGTATAGCCGTAAAATTCATCAACCATTTTATTATAATCGTCGACAAAGGATTTTACAGCCTTAACAATTTTATCGGTATCGCGTTCTGTACCGATTACGGTTTCTTCGGCGCTTACTTTATTTGCTGTAAGCGTAATCCCGTCAATAGTAAATGTATTGCTACTGCGCGTAGTTTCAACGCCGTTAATCTTAAGCTTTGCATCCGTACCTGCGGCAACCGCTCCGGGATCCATTGAACCGTTGCCAAAGACAACCGTATCGCCGAACAAGCTCTTAAGAGCGGTTCCACTGAGGTCCACAGTACCGCTGCCGGAAATCAAAAGCCTGCCGTTTGAATAAGTAATATTATATGTATTGCTTCCTTCCGTATATGAGGCTATTTCAGACAGCTTGCCCGCAGGCTGATTGGACGAATCCAAAAACGTCAGTCCTGCAAGTGCAGGAACATCACTTATAGCCGTATCTCCGGTCACCGCATTAGATGACCCGTTTATTGAAAATCCGAAAGCGACTGCAAGGTCGGTTTTAGCCGCTTCTGCCAGAGCCTCCGGGTCTGATGTGTTTACAGTCGTCTTGTCAAATGTGACAAGATATCCGGACGCAGTATGAAGGGCACCGTCAGAATAGCTTATATTTGCTGTCCCGCCATTTTCGCCGAAAGTAGTCCTCAACCACGAATTAAGCGCAGTTTCAACTTCTGTTTTCGTATAACCTTCTGTTTTTTTCGAAAGACTGAAAGTATAGCTCTTTCCATTTACTTTAAATGACATCTTTGCTTCTGTCGTCGTATAACTGTCATCCAAAGCCGTACCATTTATGCGCGATGCGTTCAGCTGTGAAGATGTTGCATACGAGGCTGCGGAAATTTTCCCTTCGCCGAAAAGCACAGACAGCAGGTTTCCTTCATTTTGGCTTATGCTTATACCATACTGTGCGCCTGTTGAAGATGCTTCAATCGAAAAAGAGTCGGTCATCGAAGAGTATGCAATCTTTACTCCTGCACGGCTGGAATTTATCTTGCTAATCATCGAGCTTACGGTATCTTCTGATGTGAAATCAAATTTCTCTCCGTTAATCGTAAATGAAAATCTGCCTCCGGAAACTCCGGCTATTGCGCCAAGCTTTGTTTGACTCGAAAGTATTGTAGACGAACCCGGAACTATCCCGAACAGCTGCGCATTGGCTCCAGTTATTTTCAGTTCATGCCCCGGCTCCGGATTTCCTGATGCGTCTTTTAAATTTATTGAGAATGTCAGCTTGCTGTCTGTCATGCTTACGCTTACATAACTTCCGAACGCCTGATTTACCCGCGCGGATAAAGCGTCCTTTATTGAGCTTGCATTGATATCTCCGGTAAAATCGCTGCTGGAAAGAATAATGCTCTTGTTTACTCCGTCAAGACTCAAGTCAAACGAAATCGTTCCGTTTGTCTGCAGCATGTTTTTTATTCCATCTACATCCATAGTACTACCGGTTATTGTTTGACTCCCGCTCATCTTTACGTCTGAAATAAGCTTAGCAGCACTCGCAAGCTGTGAAACTTCTACTCTCATTTCTCCGACGGACGCATTGGGCCTGGCGCTTACAACGCTGACGGAACTGCCGCTTTTAACGGTGGATATTTTTGAGTTGAAAAAATCCGCCTTTGAAAGGTTGGTTGTAAGATCGGAACCATAGGAAGAGTCAAAATATGAGTTGCGGAATTTATTGATCTTGGTGATTATGCTCTGATACATCGTCTGTTTCCATTCCAGACGCTGTTTTATCTGCTTTTGCTTGTCAATTTTGGACTGCGTCCCTTTCAGCATTTTTTGAACCATGCTTTCGGTGTCCATACCTGACACCAAGCCCGAAATGCCGCTGCTGCTGTATCTTTTAACGCTTGAACTTGTGCTGTTTACGCTGTTCACAATAGCATCTCCTTTCATTGTCCCTGCATATATGCGCGTGAAAGATTATGCAGGAGGGCAACTTAAATTATATATAGGGGGGCAATTTCCACTCTGCGCAATTTTTATTAATCCATTCAGACTGTTTTTTTCCCTTCGCCTAAATGACTTTGAGGAAACCCCGTTTGTACTGCACGTTTGTAATTTCCAGCTACGGAATTGCTGCTGACGTTCAAAGACTCGATTTTTTTCAGTATAGCTTCTCTTTCGGCTTCCATGCGGAGGCGAATGTCCTCTTCCATGTTTTTTATTCTGTTTATTATAGCCTTTACGCGCATAGACGCCTCAAAAACCTTTGCCAAGTCATCCGGAATCGCTGTCATATCACATCTATTTCCGAGGACGTCCCCTATACGCTGATCCTCATGGGAAATCAGCCGTATTTCTTCTTCAATCGAAACCGCCTTTTCAAGAAGCTTGCCTCTTTCTTCAAGCAAAGGAGAGAAATTCTCAATATCTTCATCAAGCATACGGCGGGTTATTTCTTCGATATCTGAAAAAACGCCTCTTTGCGTTTCGAGCAAGCCAATTATTTTTAAAATATTATCCATAATTTTAATTAGTATTATCAATCTTATC
>JAAYWX010000058.1 GCA_012516225.1 Clostridiales bacterium | reverse complement strand
GTCAGTGCGAGGGTAAATGCGTCCGGGGAATTAAGGGAGAGCCTGTAGCAATAGGACGGCTGGAGCGCTTTGTTGCCGACTATCATAGGAAAAATACAAAAGAGGATAAATCCGCCTTACCTTCATCTCCTGAAAAGAACGGCCACAGGGTTGCGGTTATCGGTTCCGGACCTGCGGGCCTTACCTGTGCAGGCGACCTTGCGCGGATGGGGTACGAAGTTACGGTATTTGAGGCATTCCATAAGGCCGGAGGCGTTCTTGTTTATGGTATCCCAGAGTTCCGTCTGCCGAAGGGTATAGTACAGGATGAAATAGACAACCTTAAAGCTATGGGTGTTGATATTGTTACTAACGCGGTTGTCGGAAAGGCGATAAGCATAGACGAGCTGTTCGAAGAGGGCTTCGAGGCAGTGTTTATCGGTACCGGAGCGGGACTTCCGCAGTTTATGAACATCCCAGGAGAAAATCTTTTGGGTGTCTATTCGGCAAATGAATATCTGACAAGAATAAATTTGATGAAGGCTTATCTTCCGGAATACGATACGCCTATAAAGAGAGCAAAGCGCGTTGCCGTTGTAGGCGGCGGAAACGTTGCCATGGATGCCGCACGCTGTGCCAAGCGCATGGGCGCAGACGAAGTTTACATCGTATACCGCCGCAGCATGGACGAGCTTCCTGCAAGGAAGGAAGAAGTTCATCATGCAATGGAAGAGGAAATAGTATTTAAGCTTCTAACTAACCCGGTAAGGATTATAGGGGATGAAAACGGCCGGGTCAAAGGAATCGAATGTGTCAGCATGGAATTGGGAGAGCCGGACGAAAGCGGCCGCCGCCGTCCTGTGGAAATAAAAGGCTCAAACTTTGTAATAGATGTTGAAGCTGTCATCATGGCAATAGGGACAAGCCCGAATCCGCTTATAAAATCTACCACAAATGGACTTGAAACAAATAAAAAAGGCTGTATAATCGCGGATGAAACGACCGCAACGAGCCGTGAAGGCGTTTTTGCAGGCGGAGATGCCGTAACAGGCGCGGCTACTGTAATTCTTGCCATGGGAGCCGGAAAAACTGCGGCAGAAAGCATAGACAAGTATATTAAGAGCAAAAACATATAGCAATAGCCCGCCGTTGCACTTGGCAGACATAAATATGCTCCCACTTCAGTTTCCGCTTTTGCGGTTTGCTTTAGGGGGAGCATATTTTTAATTTTTGCTATTCTCTTTCTAAATTCATAGGCGGAACATTTATAAGCATTTTTACAATGCTGTGGAGAGAGTCCTTGCCATAAGACTCTATCTCTCCGCGATCACATAAAGCGGCAAGATCCGGATCAAAAGGCATCTTGCAGACGGTTTTGATATTATACTTTTCGGCGATTTCATCGATATGGCTTTCGCCGAATATCGAATATTTCTCTCCGCAGTGAGGGCAAACGGTATAGCTCATATTCTCAACAATGCCCAAAATCGGAATATTCATCTTCTCAGCCATTTTAACGGCTTTTTCGACTATCATGCCTACAAGTTCCTGAGGTGAAGTTACCACGATAAGTCCGCTGATAGGAATGGACTGGAATACTGTAAGGGCAACGTCGCCGGTTCCGGGGGGCATATCTATGAACATGAAATCAACATCATCCCACATGACATCTGTCCAAAATTGCTTAACAGCTCCGCCGATTACAGGTCCTCGCCAGATGACTGGATCCGTATCGCTCGGAAGAAGAAAATTGATAGACATAAGGTCGATTCCTTTGCGGCTTTTCAACGGATACATTCCGAATTCTGTCGCAATAGGCTGCCCAGAAACGCCGAACGCGCGAGGAATAGACGGACCTGTTATGTCCGCGTCCATAACGGCGGTTTTGAAACCGTGACCAACCATATTGACGGCAAGGAGTGACGTCACAAGAGATTTTCCAACGCCGCCTTTCCCGCTCACTACTCCAATTACTCTCCTGATTTTGGAAAGTTCATGCGGCGGTTCGGTATTTTGAAAATTCTTAGCCCTTTTTATTGTTATTTTCGGCATTTCATTGCCGGGGGACGCTTTGCTTGAATTATCGCTCATTAAAAACAATCCTTTCATCTTTTTTTGCTTAATTAGGTATTATATACTCTTCCCGATAATTGTCAACAAACCCCCTAAATCGCATTTTAACTATATGTGTTTTGCCACACTGCAAACATTCTGACTGCCTTTGTCTTGAATGTTTATAAATTTGATGGTATAATTGCTCAGAATGCCCATAAAGATTGGGACAAAAAGCACAATATAAGGCCCGCTCCTGTTGTACGTAATGTAACTTTTTATATATAAAGTGCTTTGATTTTTTCTAATATATCTGTGGTATGAACATCAGATAATTATAATTTAAAATTTTTACATATAATCAAGTTTAGGCGAAGAAAGAACGCCTTCCAAGGAGGATATTTTGTGAAGAAAGAACGCATATCAAATAACGTTATCAGGCGCCTGCCCATGTACCTTCGCAAGCTAGATGACCTGATTTACCATGGGATAGATCGCATTTCGTCAGGCGAGCTCGGAAAACAGATGGGGCTTACTCCTTCCCAAATCAGACAGGACTTTAGTTATTTCGGCGAATTCGGCCAGCAGGGATATGGATACCGAGTTGCAGAGCTTAGGGAACAGATGGCAAGAATTCTGGGCATGAATAAAGGCTATACCGTGGCAATCGTCGGCGTAGGAAATCTCGGACATGCCCTTATGCAAAACTTCGGATTTGAGGAACAGGGGTTCCGCTTGGTTGCGGCTTTTGACCAAAGTTCTGAGATAATCGGAAAAGTAATTTCAGGAGTTCCCGTGTATGATAGTGATGAACTGGTTGACTGGCTGAAACAGCATCCGACAGATATAGTTGTCCTGACAGTACCGCGCAGCATTGCAAAAAGCATGGCCGAAACAATTGCGAACTGCGGAGTACGCGGTATTTGGAATTTCACAAATACGGAACTTGGCCTTGATAAATCAGATGTGCGAGTAGAAAACATCCACTTTTCAGACAGCCTTCTCACACTTGGATATTTCCTCGCAGAACAGGATAACTCAGAAACCGATAAAAAATAGAGCCTGATGCTCAAGGAGGTCGCTGTGAAAAAAAAGCGTTTAGTATCTTTCTTTTTGATTCTGTCTTTGACTCTTTGGACTTCATCCGCATTGGCTGCCGATGCCCCGGGGAGTGCTAAAGATCCTCTTATATCAAAAAGCTATATCGATAATACTTATCCCAGCATAGTTCTTACTGACCCGCTGGATATGCTTGCAAATTCCATGACCGTTCTTAAATACAAGCTTAATCAGGCATTATCGTCAACGGCAAAAGGGATTTATATTATAAATGCCATGCCGGGCGGGAAAATCAACCTTGTAACCGGATCCGGATTTATCATGATTTCAGGTTCTTCCCGACTTACCTCATCTTCGGGTACTGTTATAGACCTAACAAGCGGGGAAATTATTTCAGCAGGACAGCAAATATCTGCCGGACACCGATATATCGCAGCCGAGAACACACAGTCTGCCGTTTCGGTGGAAGCTGCTTCAAAAATTGCTATTCTCGGCAATACTACCTACAGCGGAGCAAGCACTCCTTCATTTACGGACGTTTCAGATAAAAGCTGGTTTTATGGCGATGTATGTTATGCCGTACAAAAAGGACTTATCAACGGCAGAAGCAACACCGTTTTTGCTCCGGATGACAATCTTTCAATTGCTGAGGCTATAAAACTTGCCTCATGTATGAATCAGCTCTATAACACAGGAAGCGTAACCCTTAAAAACGATTCTTCACTATGGTATAAATCTTACGTTGACTATGCTTTGCAAAATGCAATAATAACTGTGTCTTATTCAAACTATGACGCCAAAATAACAAGAAGTGAATTTGTTAAAATTTTCTACAGAGCACTGCCAGAATCTGAATATACTCCAAAGAATACCGTTGCTGACAACGCTATACCCGATGTAAAGACGGCAGAAAGCAACGCGTCTCAGATTTATGCCTTTTACCGCGCCGGAATACTCACAGGTTCAGATGCAAAAGGAACATTCTATCCTAATTCCAATATAAAAAGAAGCGAGGTAGCTGCGATTCTTACCCGTATGTTTGAAAAAGACGCCCGTAAATCCATAACTTTGTCATAATAAATGACCGCGGCTTACTTGGGCACTGAACACCCTGAAATGTTAAGCCGCATTTTTTAACCGGAGGTGATAATAATGTCCGATACGATTGCCGCCATAGCTACAGGCTATAC
>JAAYWX010000057.1 GCA_012516225.1 Clostridiales bacterium | reverse complement strand
TTTATATTTTTTTGTTTTTTGTATTAAAACGTACAATTTTTATACCGATGCGCCCCTTGGTTGAGGAGGGAACTTAATTGAGAACAAAACTGAGAGATTCCGATGTTGTTAATTATATCGGCAATCTGGCTTTCGGAAAGGCTAATGACGCCGTTAAGCTCGTTTTTCTCGATCCGGAGCGGTGCGAACTGATAGACGGGCTTGATCTTAGTATGGTTTCGGAAGTTAAAAGAGGCTCAAATGGAGCTGTTGAAGTTAAACTGCTGAACAGAATCGCCCTTCTGGAACTGCTTGCGCAGCTTACATCGCCACAGGACCGAAATGCCAGCCAGGCAGAGAACTTCTTCTCCGCAATGGATAAAGTTGCCGCCAAATTTCGCGGCGGTGAAGAATGAAGTTTGAAACTTTCAGCGAAAAACAGGTTATGGTTCTTACTTGGTGGAGCGATTCTTCGCCTTATGAAGATTACGACGCCGTAATCTGTGATGGGGCTGTGAGAAGCGGCAAGACGCTTTGCATGGGAATTTCATTCATCTGCTGGGCTATGCGCCGGTTTAGCGGACGGCAATTCGGCCTGTGCGGAAAGACTATTCCTTCCCTGAGAAGAAATGTTGTCAGTATTCTGCTGCCGGTTATGCAGGATCTTGGATTTAAGTGTGAAGAGAAGATCTCCAAAAACTTCTTCACCGTCAGTTTCGGCGGGAGAACAAATACTTTTTATCTTTTCGGCGGAAAAGATGAAAGTTCCCAAGCACTTATTCAAGGAGCTACCTTTGCCGGCATATTGCTTGACGAGGTCGCTTTGATGCCGAGAAGCTTTGTGGAGCAGGCGTGTGCAAGGTGCAGCGTTCCGGGCAGCAAGCTTTGGTTTAACTGCAATCCAGAAGGGCCTAATCACTGGTTTTACCTAGAATGGGTTAAAAAATCTGCTGAAAGGAGAGCACTATATATTCATTTCAACTTAGAGGATAATCCGGCGCTTTCACGCAAAATAATCGCACGATATCGCAGGATGTACTCGGGAGTCTTTTACAGGCGATTTATCCTTGGGGAATGGGTTGCGGCGCAAGGGCGGGTTTATGACTTCTTCGATGAAAGCTACATAAGAGATCCGCCTGACGGCGATATGGAAGAATATGCGGTTTCCTGCGACTACGGAACAGCAAATCCCGCTTCATTCGGTTTTTGGGGGCTTAAAGACGGTGTATGGTACAGAATAAAAGAATATTACTACAATTCGCGCTCAGAAGGAATACAAAAAACAGATGCGGAGTATGTAAATGAGCTTTTAAAACTCTGCGGAGGAATTAGACCGCACGCAGTTGTGGTTGACCCCTCTGCCGCCAGTTTTATTGAGGCGCTGAGAAGAGAAGGACTGCCTGTAATTAAAGCTGAAAACAATGTTTTAAGCGGAATTCGCCTTACGGCAGATTTGATTAAATCAGGGAAAATTGTTATCTGCCGCAATTGTGCCGATGCTATTAGGGAATTTTCGCTTTATTCCTGGGATGAAAAAAAGGAAGGCAGAGATATGCCAATAAAGCAGTTTGACCATGCTATGGACGATATACGTTATTTTGCGTCAACGGTTGTGGCACCTGCATCCGGCGGATGCTTTGCCTCTACCTATGTTGAGAGATGCTGAAAGCCGGACTATTTATCTAAAATGTTATGGATTTTGCGAGGGACGATATTTTATGGGGATTTTTACGAAATCAAAGGCAAGACAGACAGCGGTTTCCACACAGATAAGATCTGCCGACTCCCATCCGTTCGGGATGCTTGATAGCTATGTTCCGCTCGGAGGCGGAGATGTCAGGCTGTACCGGGCAATTCGGGAAGCTATTCCCGTGCTGGATGCCGCGGTTATGAAAATAATCAGGCTGACGGGCGGATTTACCGTTGTCTGCAGTGACAAAAAGACAGAAGCCGAGTTGGCGGAATTCCTCCGTACCGTAAATGCAGGACGCTCGCAAAGAGGAGTATCTGCCTTTTTGGACAGTTATTTGGATTCCATGCTGACCTGCGGCCGGGCTGTAGGAGAAATTGTAACCGATGGAAACAGGGATATATTAGCCGTAATTTGCGGAAATGTGTGCGATGTCCAAGTGAAGGAAGGACAGTCGCCACTCGACTTTGTCATATGCGGGCGTGGTGAATCAGGAATGTTTGAGCCGCTACCTTATCAGAACCTTATCCTTTTCACACCCTTTAATCCGGAAGCGGATTCGCCTTACGGAGTATCAATGTTCAGAAGTATGCCATTTTTGGCGGAAATACTCCTTAAAATATTCAACTCTATTGGCATTAACTGGGAAAGGGCGGGGAATGTCAGGTATGCAGTTATTTATAAGCCTCAGGGAGATATCCTTGACAAGGCTTATGCAAAAGAACGTTCCGAACAAATCGCAAGGGAATGGAGCACCGCTATGCAGAGCGGCAAAAATGGAAGCGTCAGAGATTTTGTGGCGGTTGGGAATGTGGAAATTAAGGTTATAGGCGCTGACAATCAAATTCTCGACAGCGAGGTTCCCGTCAGACAGATACTTGAGCAGCTTGTTTCGCGTACCGGAATTCCTCCCTTTATGCTCGGCTTGAACTGGTCGTCTACGGAAAGAATGTCCGCACAGCAGGCAGACCTGATGACAAGTGAACTGACAGCTATACGGCGTACGCTTACGCCTGTTATTGAGCAGATATGCGACCTTTGGCTTCGCATGCACGGACGAAACTGCAGATTTGAGGTGCAGTGGGATCCTATTAACTTGCAGGATGCCGTCGAGGAGGCAAAGGCGGCTCTTTACGAAGCACAGGCAGCG
>JAAYWX010000004.1 GCA_012516225.1 Clostridiales bacterium | reverse complement strand
TGAGAGAAGAGCGCAGTGAAAAAGAATACCCTATAATAGATGATTTAGTTAATCTGCTCAATGAATATAGGCATATAGAAAACAGTATTAATAAAGCAATATTGAATGAAGACGAGATATCTGACAATGCCAGTCCTGAATTAAGTACAATAAGGCGAAAAATAAGAGATAAGCATGGACAGATAAAAGACAAACTTAACAATATGGTTACCTCTGCCACATATCAGAAATATTTGCAAGAACAAATAGTTACCATGAGAGGAGATAGGTATGTATTACCGGTTAAGCAAGAATATAGGTCCAATATACCTGGTATAGTCCATGACCAATCCTCAAGCGGTGCCACACTTTTTGTGGAGCCGTTGGCCGCCGTTAAGGCCAACAATGAGCTTAGGGATCTTTATGCAAAGGAAAAACAGGAGATTGAGCGCATTCTGATGGAACTGTCAGCGGAATGCGGCAATCATGCGGATGATATTATCAGGGAGTTTGATATACTTGTAGAGCTTGACTGTATTTTCGCAAGGGCTAAGCTGAGCTTCAGACTGGACTGCTGCGAGCCGGTTATATCTGACAGGCGTGTGATTTTGAGAAAGGCCCGTCACCCGCTTTTGCCGAAGAATACTGCTGTACCTGTTAATATCGAACTTGGCGGGAATTTTGATACTCTTGTTATAACAGGCCCCAATACGGGAGGGAAAACGGTTGCATTGAAAACGCTGGGACTGCTTTGCGTAATGGCGGCGTGCGGAATGCATATTCCGGCATCGGATGGAAGCTGTGTCCCTGTTTTTCACGGCGTGCTCGCGGATATTGGCGATGAGCAGAGCATTGAGCAGTCACTTTCAACATTTTCTTCTCATATGACGAATATAGTTAAAGTACTGGAATACTGTGATGATAGAAGCCTTCTTCTTTTTGATGAACTTGGTGCCGGAACCGACCCCGTGGAAGGAGCTGCGCTTGCTACAGCAATTATTGAAAACGCAAGGAAGAAAGGAGCACTTGTGGCCGCTACGACACACTATGCCGAGCTGAAGGTCTATGCCACAACAACGGAAGGTGTTCAGAACGCTTCATGTGAATTTGATGTTGAAACGCTCCGGCCTACTTACAAATTGCTTATCGGAGTACCAGGAAAATCCAATGCTTTTGCGATAAGTGAACGCCTTGGACTGCCAAAAGAGGTTATTGACGACGCAAAAAGCAGGATAACATCGGAAAATGCAAGCTTTGAGGAAACGATAGAGAAACTTGAGAAGCAGAGCCAGCTTCTTGAAAAGGATAGGGAAGAAACTGAAAAGAAGCTGCGAGAGGCGGAAGAGAATGCCCGAAAAGCTGAAATACTTCGCAGGGAACTTAGCGTTAAGCTTGATAATGCAGAGGAAAAGGCACGCAGAGAAGCACAGCGGATTTTGGACGATGCGAGAAGGACGGCGGAACGTATTTTTGACGAACTGGATGAAATGCAGAAACGCCGCAGCAAAGAACTTGACCATATAAGGGAAAATGAAGCGCGTGCGGCTCTGCGGCGCAGCCTTAACGAGGCGGAAGAAAAGCTCTCAATGCAAAAGAAAGAGCCATTTGAACAAAAGAAATCCTCTCGGCCGGTTAAGACCGGAGATATAGTAGAAATTATTTCAATGGGAATCAGGGCACAGGTACTCGCAGTTTCTGAAGACAGACAGCTTACCCTTCAGGCGGGGATTTTAAAGACAACCGCGCGCGAGGATGAAGTTTGGCTGGTTGAGGACATGAAAGCAAAAGATAAGCCTTCAGCGGTCAGTTCAAAAAGCAGCGCCGTACTGCGTACAGCATCTGCAAGTCCGGAGATAGACCTGCGAGGCATGATGACAGATGAGGCAATTCCGGTGCTTGAACGGTATATAGATAACGCAGTTATGGGAAGACTTGAAAAAGTTACTATTATTCATGGGAAAGGAACGGGGGCACTGCGCGCCGCAGTGCATGACAGCCTCAAAACAAACAGGGCTGTCAAGTCTTTCAGGCTTGGCAGATACGGGGAAGGAGAGAACGGAGTTACGATAGTCGAACTGAGGTAAAAGGACTGTTTGGAATTTTTAATGACTGTGCAAAATTACAAAATGAGCGAAACTGATTGACGTAAAGAGTTTACTTTGATAAAATGCATAAAGGAACTATGCGGATGATATGCCATTTAGCCATAAGGAGTGACGATAATGCTTACAAGAGAGGTAACTATCAATAACCAAGTTGGCCTGCATGCAAGGCCGGCAACCTTCTTTATTCAAAAGGCGAACGAGTTCAAAAGCAGCATCTGGATTGAAAAAGACGACCGAAAGGTTAATGCGAAGAGCCTTTTGGGTGTACTTTCTCTCGGCATTGTTAAAGGAACTACAGTAAATCTCGTTGCTGACGGAAGTGATGAGAAGGAAGCACTCAATACTTTGGCAGCTCTTATAGAATCTGATTTTACAGAGTAATTGGTTCATATATCCACATAAAAAGGGTGTGCATACACATGCACACCCTTTTTTGTCAAAAATGACAATAGGCAATATGCCAAAAATTAAAAATACCGGTTTAGCGCGCATTATAAACGATGTGTGCCCGATAAATTCCTTGACCGCATAAGCTTTATGGAATAATATTATAAAAAATGCTGACCGGAGGTGATACCTTGCTTGTGGATGAACTGAGGGAAAAGGCAAACCGCCTGCCGCTTTTGCCGGGAGTTTATCTTATGCTTGACGAAAAAAGCGAGGTAATCTATGTCGGAAAGGCAAAAGCACTGAAAAACCGTGTGACAAGCTATTTCCGCGGCGAGCATGAACCGAAAACGGAAGCAATGGTTGAAAAGGTTCGGGATTTTAATGTTATTGTCACCGCTTCCGAATTTGAGGCACTGCTTCTTGAGAATTCGCTTATAAAACGCTACCAGCCTCACTACAATATTCTGTTGCGTGACGACAAGACATATCCGTTTATCAGGCTTGACGTAAAGAGTGACTGTCCGAGTTTTTCAATAGTAGGCAAAACGGCGGACGATGGCGCTAAATATTTCGGCCCATTCGGTGGAAGAGGGCTTACGCGTGAGATAATAGACACCGTGAGCAAAGCTCTCCTTCTGCCCACGTGCAGGAAGAAATTTCCTCGAGACTTTGGAAAAAGCAGACCATGCCTGAATTACCATATGGGTATATGCTTGGGATACTGTGCTGGGAAAGCAGGTGTTGAAGAGTATAGGGCGCGCATCCGCGATGCAGAGATGATTCTCAGCGGGAAATCAGACGAACTTAAAGCGGAGCTCGAGAAGGAAATGCTGAAAGCCTCGGATGAACTGAAATTTGAAAAGGCGGCGCAGTACAGGGACAGACTTAGGGCGATAGAGCGTCTTTCCGACAGACAGATGGTTATTGGCGGTAAAGGCTCGGATACGGATGCAATAGGCTTTTACAGAGGTGCAAAGTCATGTTTTTCCGTTTTGCACTATATCGGCGGCAATCTCGCCGAAAAGGAATCCGAACTGCCAGATGAGCCGCTTGAAAGCGATGCAGAGGCGGTTTCGGCACTTGTCCGGCAGTACTATTCGATGAGAGGAGCATGGCCCAAAACACTTCTTCTCCCTTTTGAAACGGAAGATATGGCGGAAATAGAACAGATGCTTTCGGAAGCTTCGGGACACAGGGTGTATATCGAAGTGCCGCAGAGAGGCGAAAAGCGGCTGCTTGTGGAAAAGGCTATGCTGA
>JAAYWX010000056.1 GCA_012516225.1 Clostridiales bacterium | reverse complement strand
GGTACATAGGGTTTAGAAGTGCAGCAGATCAAATCTGCGGAGGGATAAAGTTCTTCCATAAGGGCAAACATTGCGAAAGTGTGTGCGGCCGGCTGTGCTGAAGCAGCGGACGAAATATAGTCCGCCTGCCTGCAGAAAGTTTTTGAGAATTTTTCGTTTCCAGTAAGTTTTGATAGCTTGGCAAGCAGCAAAGCCGCCGCCGAATTGCCTGAGGGCAAAGCCCCGTCATATAATGGTTTCGGGCGCGTGATAAGCCTTTCCGAATCTTTTGAATACATGAAAAAGCCGCCTAATAAGTTATCTTCAAAGAATTCTATCATTGTTTCCGCCGTTCTGATTGCCTCGGACAAAAAGTGTACGTCAAAAGATGTTTCATACAGTTCTGCAAGAGCCAGCCCGTAGAAAGCATAGTCTTCAAGCTGACCATCGTTTACGGCTTCTCCGTCTTTCCAGCGTATTTTTAAACGTCCGTTAGAATCCGCAAGGTTATTGGCAATAAATTTTTGAGCTTTAAAGGCGGAATTCAGATAATCCGGATTTCCGAGCACTTTTCCGGCTTTTGCCATAGCTATTATCATTATTGCATTCCATGAAGTTAATACCTTATCGTCTTTATGGAGTTTCGCCCTGCCCAGACGGTAGTGATACAGCTTTTTAATTGCTTCATCAAATTCTTGGGCGTCATCCTCAAAACGGTCGCATTCGATAAGATTTGGAATGCTTTTACCATTAAATACGCCGTGTTCCTCTATTCCAAAGCGGCGGCAGAACAATTCGCCGGTACTGTTTCCTAAAACAGATTTTACTTCAGATGGTGTAAAGGCATAATATTTCCCTTCTTCTCCGTCACTGTCAGCATCCTGACCGCAGAGGAAAGCCCCCATTGGATTTGACAGTTCGGATATAACATATTCTGCGGTTTTTCGGATTATCCGTTCGTATAAAGGCCGTTTCGTATGCCTGAACGCTTCAGAATAAGCCCATATGAGCAAAGCATTATCATAGAGCATTTTTTCAAAATGAGGTATCAGCCATTTTTCATCGGTGGAATATCTTGAAAAACCTCCTCCTATATGATCGAAAATACCGCCTCTGTACATTTGCTCCAACGTAACCTCCGCCATTTTCAGCGCCTGCTCGTCACGCTCACACTCAGCGTATCTAAGGAGAAATATTATATTGTGCGGTATAGGAAATTTAGGAACAGAGCCAAAACCGCCCCACCTGTTGTCAAAGCTGCGGGCAAGCTGCTCTTTCGCAAGTTCGATAAGCTCGTTCGATGGCTTTGCAGTTCCGAGACGGGTGCGTTCCTTTTTGTTCATATATGACACTATCTGCTCGCTATCGTCAAGAAACACCTGTTTGCCCGATTTCCATTTTTCAGATATCAGTAAAAGCAGGTCAATAAGTCCCGTCATTCCGTATTTTGACCGTTTTGGGAAATACGTTCCGGCAAAGAAAGGCTTTTTATCAGGAGTCATAACAATGGTCATAGGCCAGCCTCCGGAGCCTGTAAGCGTTTGGCAGATATCCATATAG
>JAAYWX010000055.1 GCA_012516225.1 Clostridiales bacterium | reverse complement strand
GTGTATTGCAGTTGTCACAAGGCAGCCGTAAGGTGCGAGCATAAACCTGCCAAGCTCCGTATAAATGGACACATCGCCCATACCGGCCGGAACAAGAATCTGATTATATACTTTCTGGACACGTTCTCCTATCGCCATTATATCTGCGGGCTGCTGATCCTCACGATACGGAATTCCTATTCCTCCTGAAAGGTTTATGAAACTGATTCGTACGTCAAGCTCGTTTTTGAGCTCTACCGCGAGGCGGAAAAGAACAGCCGCAAGAGTTGGATAATAATCATTCGTCACCGTATTGCTTGCGAGAAACGCATGTATGCCGAATTCTTTTACACCTTTTTCCTTCAACAGCCGGAAAGCTTGGAACATCTGCGGTTTTGTAAGACCGTATTTAGCCTCTCCGGGAGTATCCATGATAGTATTGGAAATCTCAAAATTCCCGCCAGGATTGTAGCGGCAACAGATCTTCTCTGGTATATGCCCTATAGTCCGCTCAAGAAAATCTATATGGGTAATATCATCAAGATTTATAATTGTATTCAGTTTGTCGGCAAGTCTGAAATCATCTGCCGGAGTGTCATTTGAAGAAAACATTATGTTTTCACCGGTTATGCCGCAACGTTCGCACAGCATAAGCTCCGTAAGGGACGAGCAGTCCATGCCGCATCCCTCTTCAAAAAGGATTTTCATTATCGATGGATTAGGCGTAGCCTTTACGGCGAAATATTCTTTAAATCCTTTATTCCATGAAAAGGCCTTGTAAAGCTTTCGTGCGTTTTCACGAATGCCCTTTTCATCATAAAGATGATAAGGAGTAGGATATGTTTTGGAAAACTCTTTTAGCTGTTCAAGCGTTACAAACGGCTTTTTCATTTTTATTCTCCTTTGTTACTGTAAATTTGTCTGTAGACACGGCATACGTCCGTATCCTTTTTCCGTATTCACGCAGAGCTTTGCAGCGCTTTTAATGTACTAACGAATTAGTCTGCGCTATACTAATATTTATAGTATTTATACCAGATTCTATCAAATATTGCAATCCGTAAAATGTTCCCAACCTTGTTTATTTTATTGCGGCATTTTGTTATTTTCGACTGTTTTTCTTTCATATAGCGCTACGATGTTTTTTGAGAGCATAAAATATAAAGATCCCCCCATTTGTTGCAAAACAAATGGGGGGAAACTAACGCTTCTGAGCAGTGTCAGTGCTTACTCAGCCTTTGTGCAGTAGCCGAAGAAATAGAATCCGAGCGGGGTGTAGTAAATGCCCTTGATCGAATCGTCAACCATATAGTTCTGCGTATAGAAGTAAATGGGAGCCATTGCGCTTTCCTTCATGAGGATATCCTCTGCGGTATGGAAAGCCTTCATGCGCTCTGCGGCATCTCCGGTGGACTTAGCTTGGGCAATATATTTATCAAATTCAGCATTGCTGTATTTGGCATCGTTATTGCCGTTGCCAGTTACGAACATATCAAGGAATGTGCACGGATCGTTATAGTCGCCTACCCAGCCGTTGCGTGCTACCATGTAGTTGCCGTTTCTGCGGGTAGCTGTAAATACGCCCCATTCCTGATTGTTTATGGTAACATTGACCCCAAGCTCTGTTTTCCACATCTGCTGGAGAGCCTCGGCAATTGCCTTATGGCGCTCGTTAGTATTGTAAAGATACTCAACTGTGGGGAAACCTTCACCGTTGGGATATCCTGCCTCAGCCAGAAGCTGGCGTGCCTTTTCACAGTTTGCCTTATAGTCTTCAGCCTTTACGGAATAATATTCGCCGCCAACGGTGCGGAAGTCATCTCCGCTGGGACCTTCCGCGTCATAAATACCGTAAGGTACATATGCGGTTGCCGGGACTTCACCTGTCTGAGTAACTTTTTCAACAATGTAATTGCGGTCAATCGCAAGGGAGAATGCTTCACGTACGCGAGGATCATTGAAAGGCGCTTTCTGGTTCTGGAAACATACATAATATGTTCCTATCTGTGGATTTATCTTAAGATCTCCGCTTGCAAGGAGGGACTGAGTTTCCTCGGGAGGAACACCGTCGTTAATGCACTGGAGAGTACCGCTCTGGAAAGCGGAAAGAATAGCGTTCTGATCCTCCATGAGCTGGAATGTTATAGTATCCGGACCAAGCTTGTCAACATCGTAATAGTACTCGTTTTTGACAGCCTTGATGTAAGAGTTGTGAACCCACTCGCTCATCTTGTAAGGTCCGTTGCCGATGTAAGTTTCAGGTTTAAATGTCCACTGGTCACCAGCTGACTCTATTATATCCTTGCGTACGGGGAAAGTCGACGGGAATGCGCAGATTTCCTTGAAGTACGGGCAATCATAAGAAAGTGTTACGACAAAGGTGCTGTCATCAGGAGCTGAAACGGCAAGAGTTGAAGCGTCGGCATACTTCATCTCGTCAACTTCGTTGCCGTCCTTATCCTTGACTTTGTTGCCTGTCGGAGTACCCAAAGAGATTTCTGCGTAGCCTTTAACCATGTCAAGCTGTGCGCTGTAGGGAGAAGCTGTGGCATGGTCGACAAGGCGCTGCCAGCTATAGACAAAATCTCCGGCCGTAACAGGCTTGCCGTCACTCCACTTTGCGTCCTTGCGGATTTTAAAAGTGTACGTCACTGTTCCGTCATTATTGACAACCTTGTCCATAGACTCTGCCTGACCGTAATCAAGGGTAGCGTTGCCTTTGCCGTCATCTACCCATTTCATAAGGCCCTCAAAGAAATGGTGCTGCATATTGCCGCCGTCAAGAGCAGAGTTGAGAGCGGGGTCTATCGTTTCGGGTTCTGAAGCGAGGCAGACCGCCAAATCAAAGCCTTTAGCCCCTTCTTTCGGCTCTTCGGTCTTTTTCTCGCCGCATCCCGCCATAACGCTTACGAGCATCATCACGGCAAGGATAAGCGCGAGATACTTTTTCGTGTTCCTCATTTTTTAACCTCCAATATTGATTTGTATCAATAACGCTCACAGAGCGCGATACACTTTTGCTGACAAAACATAGTCGTCAGCCTTTGCTATTATTGGGCATTTTATCATATTTAGATCTCATTGTAAAGCTAATTGTTACAAATTCATTAACAAAACAATATACTCTATTTTCATGTTCCTTTTTTCGATAAACCGAAAAATGTTCTACTAAAATAATAATTAAATATTCGCTAATAGCTCTTATGGTTGCATCTATCCCGCTATAATTACTAAGGCGAGATGCTGCAATCCGTCATCCCGCCCTATAAAATATTTTTACATTTTCCAGTAATACATCGGCTTTTTCAAAGATACACTTTTAGTATAAAATAAAGGTCAGCAGTTTGCTGCAGTGATGCCTCTGATACTGAATTCCCGGCCTGAAATAAGGGTCTTGCTATTGCTGCCACAAATAGGACATACTCCGTTGTTTTTGATTATCTCATAGGGCTTCCCGCATTCATCGCATATGCCTCTGCCCGGTATAACCACAAAATCCAGCTTTGTGTTCCTAAACATGGGTTTGTCTGAAACAACAATAGGAAAGTATTCTATCATAAAGTCAGGCACTACTGACGAAAGCTCTCCTACTTCCAAAACGATAGAATTTATATGCTCTATGCTGTTGTCTTTTGTAAAGTCTTCTACTATCCTGATAACTTCCATCATTATGCTAAGTTCGTGCATTGTCCCCTCCATACGTTCATAAAACGTAAAAATATATTTCCCGATTATGTTCAGGTATGCCGGAAGCAAAGTTCCGGCATACCTGAAATATATTGCTGCTTATTTGCCGCTCTCTTTTGCAAGTCTGGCTGCAATCTTTTCTTTGCGAAGTTTCTTGCCATCTTCAGTGATTTTATCAAGATCTGCAAAGAAGTATTCTGGAGCATCAAAGCTATGAACAAGGTGAATGGCATCAAACTTGCACTTGCTTGTGCATACTCCGCAGCCGATGCAGCGGTTCTGATCGATAATGGTTGCGCCGCAGCCCAAGCAGCGGGCAGTTTCCTTTTTCATTTGCTCCTCGGTAAACGTTCTTCTGCTGTCTATGAACATCTTTTCCTTGCCGGAACGGCGGGTTATCCTTTGGCGTCTGGTATTGTCAAAACCTTTTACAATCTCATCCTTGTCGAGATTGTCTTTATCAAGAGATTTAAATTCTCTTTTGTTGCGTCCAAGAATCAAAGACTGCCCTTCCCAAGCGCTACGGTGCATGGAAACTGCTCCTTCTTTACCCGCAGCGATTGCATCAATTACATATTTGGGCCCGGTATAAACATCGCCGCCAACAAATATGTCAGGCTCTCCGGTAGCGTATGTGAAGCTGTCCGCAATGACTCTGCCGCCGGCCCCAAGTTCTATGTTCAGCCCTTCAAGCAAGCTGCCCCACTCAATTGTCTGACCGATGGAGACAAGCACTCTGTCAGCTTCAACATTAACCGTTTGGCTTTCATCATACTTGGGGTTAAACTTGCCGTCCGCGTCAAATACGGAAATGCACTTTTTAAATTCAACTCCTTTGACCTTGCCATCCTCTGTTAAAATGCGTTTGGGCCCCCATCCGTAATTTATCACAACTCCTTCTCCTTGAGCTTCTTCAATTTCTTCCGGAAGCGCTGGCATTTCAGACGGCTGCTCTAAACAATACATCTGAACATTTTCAACGCTCTTAAAACGCACGGCACTTCTGGCAACATCAATTGCAACAATACCGCCTCCGATAACAACGACTTTGCCCTTAAGTCTTATATTATTGCCGAGGTTAACCTCTCGAAGGAAGTCAATGCCGTAAAGGACTCCTTTTGCGTCTTCCCCCTCAACACCAAGTCTGCGGGCGCCCTGAGCGCCAATTGCCAGATAGAAAGCTTTATAGCCTTCATTACGTAGCTGCTTAATGGTAACATCTTTTCCGACTTCAACACCACATTTAAATTCGACGCCCATATCTTTCAGCACCCCGATTTCGGCATTGACAACATCTTTTTCAAGGCGGAAAGAAGGAATTCCGAGCGTCATCATACCCCCGGGAACAGGATTTTTATCAAAAACAGTGACATTATAGCCATCAACCGCAAGGTAGTATGCACAAGAAAGACCTGCAGGACCGGCTCCGATAACAGCCATCTTTTTCCCGTAAGCATGCGTTTTTTTCGGAATGGCGCGATAATCTGAGTTCAGTTCCTGATCTGCTATAAACTTTTTGATTTCATCTATAGCGACCGGCTCATCAATGTCGCCGCGCGTACAATCAGATTCGCAGTTATGTGGGCAAATACGTCCGCAAACCGCCGGGAATGGGTTGTTTTTCTTAATAAGTTCAAGCGCTTCTATGTACCGCCCCTGAGAGGCAAGCTTGATATATCCCTGAACCGCAATATGAGCAGGACAGGCAGTTTTGCACGGCGATGTGCCGGTTTGCACAACATTTTCCCTGTTGGTGCGGAAATCGGGATTGTACATTTCCGGTCCCCATTCATGGTCTTCCGGAGAAGGTGAAGGAACAAACTCAATCGGAGTCTTGGAGCAGAGCTTCTGCCCAAGTTTAAGAGCGTTTGTGGGGCAATACTCGACGCACTCTCCGCACGCTGTGCATTTTTCTTTATCGACCTCGGCAAGGTAGTTGCTGCGGGATGCATTGTGAGTGTTGTAGTACAGGGATGTGCGCAGAGCCAGACACGAACAAGGACAGCAGTTGCATATTGCAAATACCCGTCCCTTTCCCTCCATGTTTGTAATCTGATGCACAAGGCCGTCATCTTCGGCTTTTCTGAGAATTTCATATGCTTCGCTGGCTGTAATTTTCCTTCCGCGCCCGGCTTTTGCAATAGAGTCTGCGGCAGCGCCCATAATAATGCACATATCGTCTTCAAGGTGTCCGCAGCCCTCTCCCGACATACGTCTTGTACGTCTGCACTGGCAGCCCGTTACACACAGATGATCTTTGTTTTTTTCAATGTAGTAGCTGACTTCATCAAACTTTATTGCCTTAGTATCGCCACTGATTGCTTTTTCAATCGGGATAACCCGCATAAGTCCGGCTCCGACGGGGGCATTAGGCAGATAGTCTTCAAAGTGCTTAAGTGTGTATTCGTCAAATCCTCTTGCAATTTCGGGATGGGCTTCAACAAGATCCTTATTGATGACGAGCATTTCATAGACTCCGGGGACGATGATAATCATTACATATATATCAACGCCCTTAACATTTGCGGTAACTATAACGCCGAGATCCGCCAGTTCTTTCAGAACCCGCTGTGTATCTTCCAGCGATTTTCCGAACTCCTCATAAAGAAAGTCTGCGGTTGTGGGCTGGTTAAGCTCCATAAGACACAGAAGGTCTGCCTGCTCATCCGTCAACCACTCCGCAAAACTATAGTACTCCGGATCAGTTTCTTTTGGCAGATAATTGGTATTTGCCATCTTTTGCACTGCGCGTGCAACGTTTTCTCTAAAAGCCATCTTCTTCCTCTCCTCAAAAAATTTTTATAGGTTACAGGTATTTAAATTGTGCCGAAGCACCTTTTTGCAAGTTTTCAGTTAAGAAGCCGACGGTTAATAACTATTTTAAATTCCGTCTTCTACAATAATTTCATAGGTATTTTCTTATATGTTAAATGACCGCAGAATAAAAAATTATAACGATCCCCCGTTTCAATCTACGGGGGACCTTTCCATTGCTACCTTTGACTTTACTGAAAAGTTCTCCTTATCCAATTTTTATTCTAATTTTTAATTAAAAAGATCTACACCTTCAAAATCATCCTCCCACATAAGCGGAGTAGTGCATATCTGCTCTTTTAGCTGCAGACGATAATCGGGATGAGCGATTTTGATAATTGCTCTTATACGATCCTTCATCGTTTTCAAATACACATCGGCAACGCCGTATTCTGTAACAATATACATCTGCGCATTTTTAGGCGTTGTTACTATGGATCCTTCAGGAAGCCATGGAACTATGCTGCTGTGTCTTTTGCCCTCCTCATCCTTGTATGTAGAGCGCAGGCACAGAAAACTGCGTCCGCCCTTAGAGCGCATTGCGCCATAAATGTATGCAAATGAACCGCCCGCTCCGCTGTATGGTTTGAGCCCCTGCGCTTCCGAGCAAGCCTGCCCGAGAAGGTCCACCATCAGAGTGCAGTTTATTGCAACAATATTTTCCTGTTTGGCAACTTCGAACAGCTCGATCATTCTGTCCCGCGGGAGAAGCTTAATTCTGGGATCGATAGAAAGGAACTTGAAAAAGCGTTCCGTACAGCAGGCCGGACTGCATGCCTGAACTTTTGTAAGAGTACCGTCCTCAACCAAATCCAGCATAGCGTCACAGCAAACTTCCGTATAAACCTCAAGCGGTCCTACGCCGTGCAGGTGTGCAAGAATTTCATCGCCCAAACCTCCGTATCCCACTTGGAGTTTGTCGCCTTTTTTGATGTACGGAATTATCTGGGCAGCGATATCCTTATCGACCTGTGTAGGAGGAGAAGGAGGAATTTCAATCGGTTCTGTATTGCACTCCACAATATAGTCAAATTCGCTGATATGTACGGCGACATCCTTGTGTTCGCCGGGGATTGGGTATAGCCCTGTCGCATCGATATAGCCGATTTTTTTGGTAATGCGCGGGTCATTTACAACCAGAGAAGTGGTTGAAACGCCATAGTGTCCCACATTGCACCAGCCGTCTTTGTCTGGAGGGCAAACGTGTATGGCAACAGTATTACAGTTGTAAGCAAAGATTCCGTCGTCAAGATGATCGTATCCACAGCTATGGTATTCCAAAATTCCCATTTCGCCCGACATGCGTTCAAGCGGAAGGTTGAAGAAACTTATCAGGCGAAAATGTTTTTTGCTGTCGTGATCAAAAAGCATGTCGAAAGGCGAGGTTGCAACGTTATACAAAAAAGTTACATCATGATAATCTTCCTTGTGTGCATAGATCTCGTTAAGCATCGTATACGGGATTTCCGGTCCCTGCCCCATCCATATGATATCGCCGGGTTTGATGGCTTTAGCAACTACTTCATCTGTGGTGAGATGTGTTTTATAATGTTCTCTCCAATCCAACATAACCATCCTCCATCCTTAAAATATTTGTTAACCGGTCTTTTCCTTATGGGCTTGCAAAACTACGGGGGCAATATTTCATAAGGCAGACGCAGGTTTCACAAAGTTTCTACTGCCTTGCCATTTTTGAATGCAATTCTTTCATGCCTTCGACTTTGTCGCATACCGGTTTCCATTCACAGGCACGGCAATTCATTTTAAAATCCGCTATAATATGGTTAAGCGCCCTTGTAATTTTTCCGCTTTCATCCGCCAGATGCTCAAGCTCCGCATAGGGAGCATCCGGCAAAGTAACAAAAATCATAGTTACGGCTTTCACATGCTTATTTTCTTTATATTTGCTTATAAAAAGATTGCCGATCTGCTCAAAATTCAATCCGTTTTTCAGCGCGTTTCGGGAAACACGCACCTGTTCGCGGTTGGAAAGCGCCGAAACCCGTATCATATAGCCTTCAGGGAAAACATCATATTTTTTCAGCTCAATGGCTTTAATGATTGAATATGCCCCTTGCTCTCCCTCTTCCAAGATGTTATCAGTAAGCAGAACAGCAATCCTCGCAAAGGGCGAACTTTGCTTAATTTCAGGAAGATCTTTTCCAAAAAGAAAAATTCGGTCTCCCTCGACAAGTTTCCCGTTATCGGTTATTGCTACATATGATACACTGGGCAACGAACCTTCTCCCATTTCATAAGCGGCATCCCGCACAAGAATCATCTCGTTCTTTTTGCCGATTTTTGCCGTATAATTAGGGTTGTATTCAAAAACCCGCATTTTGCTGTCTGAAAGCAATTCTTTTGTCCTTATAATTATTTCGTCATAGATTTTCATTATATTTTTTCACTGACATCCTTGCTGTCATGAAAAGCAAGAAGCTTATTGTAAATTATTTCTATAATTTTCATATCCGCGTTGGTTATATAGACAATAAACGCAACAATAAACAATGCGCAGATAACGATTGCAACGATCCAATACCAAGCCATGCACTTACTCCTTATCCATACCCTTTTGACGGGCAAATTCTGCCGCACCCAGTGCTCCCATAAGCTGCGGGTCTATGCTCAGCTCAATTACCTTTATTTTCAGAACATCTTCTATCGCTTTTTTAAGTCCTTCATTTTTGGCACAGCCGCCTGTAAGTGTTATGCTGTCTTTTGCGCCTGCCTTTTTTGCCATAACGAAGCAACGTTTCGCAACCGCAAGCTGTATTCCGGCGGCAATTTCATCGCGCGGCTTTCCCTCACCGACCAGCGTGATGACTTCGCTTTCCGCAAAAACCGTACACTGGGCTGTAATTGGAATAGTGTTTTTGGCAGAAAGCGAGAGTTTTGAAAATTCTTCTATGCTCATCTCAAAGGCATTTGCCATAGCTTCAAAAAAACGTCCTGTACCGGCGGCGCATTTATCATTCATTGCAAAAGAGGCAACCGTTCCGTCCTTATCTATTGAAATTCCCTTAACATCCTGTCCGCCAATGTCAATAATCGCTTTAACATTCGGGTTTGTAACATGCACTCCCATTGCATGGCAGGAAATTTCGGAAATGTTCTCGTCCGCAAAAGGAACCTTGTTGCGGCCGTATCCCGTTCCGATAAGGTATGCCAGATCGCTGGGCTTGGAAATTTCAGCGACTTGGGCAATAGCCTGGTCAAGGGCCGCCCAGGCGCTCAGTTCTGAGTTGATCTTACTTCTAATTGTAACGGAACTGACGATTTCGCCGTTTTCTTGGAGAATAACGCATTTCGTATAGGTAGAACCTACATCGCATCCACCGAAATATTTCATACCTGTCTCTCCTTCTACCATGTAAGGGCGTCTTCGTAGTCGACCAGTGTCGGGTCAAGCGGTTTTGCCCTAAAGACATTGAACATATAGTTGTTGAAAGAGTCGCGCATTGCTTTTCTTGACACTGTCCTTGTGTCCATAAGGTCATGAGGCACCCATATGAGGTGCACTCCGTGCTCTCGAGCCTGATCTTCATACAACCCGTGCAGACAGCCGACGTTTTTGCATGAAACATGATCGTACATGATTACGATATCGGCATTGAATTTTTCGCACATTTTCCAGCATTCATCGAGCGAGTTTATGTATCCTCCGTTTGTGTGGGATCTCATCATCATGCGCTCATAGCTCTTTGCCATATCAATCATTGCCTGTTCCTTATCGCCAATATGGAACATATGGTAGCTGAGCATGCATTCCATATCCACAAGCGTTTTAACTCCCCAACAATGCTGAGCCCAATAGGTAAAGTTTGTATAGTAGTGTGCAGGACAAGCCCACACTATTGCGCGGTATCTCGGCTTGTTTGCGTCATTCTTAACGTCTTGCCTATATCCCTTCATCATCATCTTGTCAACTTTTCTGTCGTTCTTGACAAAGTAAGGATCAAGGCAGGCGACCTCCTGAAACTCATATTCTCTGTGAAGCGCCTGTGCCGCGCCACATACCTGAGGATAGTCAGTGCAGTTAATGTCCCATTTGTTCATTATGTATTTGGTGGTTTCGTTGTACATTTTCGCGCCTTCCCAGAAGGCATCCCAATCCCACTTGACATTCATCTTGTTCTCAATAAACTCTATACATTTTTTAAGATTGGCAACTGCGTACTCCTGAACTTCTGGCTCGTTGAAGCGCTGCGGAGGCGTTATCTGGAAAACATCGATATTCTTATCCTTTAAATAGCGCACCAGAAAAGTCGTCTGTCCTATTGAGCCGTCACAGGGCATGGAGCTTGTAATATAGCAAGAGCCGACTATCGGATAGTCGTTTACAACAGCAACCCCCGCCTCGGCTGCCGGCAATGGGCATACGTCCGCAGGCATTCCATAGCGTTCAATAACATCGATATAATAGAGATTTGCAAACTGGTCTACCTCTCCCGGTTCGCCAATTGTGAACATTCCTATATCAAGCCAGTTCACCGTTGGAAATCCTGCCATTATAATGGACGGAGTCATTTCGTCAAACATAACGGTGTTGGCGCGCAGCTTCGCCGCCCGCTTGCTCTTAGGGCGCAAATGCGCATCGCGAACGATTATATCCCGCAGTTTTATAATCGTGTATCGCATAATGGGATAGAATTCTTCATGGGTATATCTGAGCTCTTTGCCGCGCAGCCCCATTGTATGCCTATCTATCATGTTGGCGGCTGTCAGGTATGAAATCATCCACCTATACCGCTTCATTGCTTTAATCATAAGAATAGGATGAACTCCAAGTTTTACCGTTATAAAGGAATAAAGCTTTAGCCAGCGCCCAAAATCGTATAAGGTATCAGCAACTCCTTTCCATTCACGGTGAGTAAATGCTCTGTGATTTGCACTGTAAAACCGCCCCAAACCCTTTCCGGTCTTTGCGTTGTACGCCATGATCACTCCTCCCCCTGCCTCTTCAAACCTTGCCTGGCTTTAATCTTTTTGATCTCCAAGCTTTCCACAAAAGCCTGTACCCTGGTACGAAGCTGTCCGCTCATTCCGCTGCGGTAAGGCCTGTCGATGGAAAGGGTCGGTATTTCGTATTCTTCGCTGATTACATGACTTGCCAAAGTCCGTTCATACGACCAATATGTGCAGAACTTCATCTGCTCATATATGATTCCATCGGCGTGGAATTCTTCAAAGAGCTGAGCGGCCCTGTCATATCTGTACTTGATTTTGTGAAGCGCACAGTGTCGGGGGCACTCGGTTTCTTTCAAATTTTTGCGGACTATCTGGGTTAGCACATCTTCGCTGTCATTAAGAACGATCTGCTGGCGTCCCGGAAAACTGCCATAGCAGAATCTGTCTGCAACCACAAGCGCTCCCGTATCCTCAATAAGCTTTATAAGATCCGGGTCATCCACCTCTGAGCCGACCATAACCACCTTGACGCGAAATTTCTTTTTCTTATCAGGTTCGCGCGATTTAAGTTCCTCAAGGGTTTCCCTCAATTTGTCTATGATGAGATACTTGGGACAGACATAGGTTGCCAAGGTCAGGACATGAAACTCATATCCGGTGCTTACAGGATTTTCAATTTTGCGGAATTCTCCGATTTCAGTAATCAGCCTGCAGACTTCGTTGTGTTCGGCAACAGCTTTGCGAATTTCGCTTTCCGATATGTCAACGCCGAATTTATCATGCAAAGGATGTAAAATCTTTCTCCTTAGCTGTTCCGTAAGGTGCCTGACGCAATCCTCATCGTCAGAGTACGGTACATCAACATTTGTCCAGAAAAAATTTTTCTTTTCAGGGTCATTTATCTTAAGAAGCTCCATATTCTCCATGCAGCGGTTCATTGCCTCGCAGGCATCAACTCCCGCCATTGCATCAAGAAATTTGTAGCTCCCCTCCATTGCCCTCTCAAGGAGAGCGCGGCAATATTCGCAGCTTCCGTTTGACATATAGTATGTAGCGATTTCCATTGACCCCATCTGAGGCGCTCTGAGTCTTACCGAGAAGCACTTTCCAATATTGAGGAGTACCTCCGGCATATGAAAGCAGGTATACCCGAGGGCAATTCCCCCTTCATTCTTTGCCTGCCGCACCAGCTCGTTATTCGCTTCTTCGAGCAGCTTTTCAAAATAGTACAGATGTTTCAGATCTTTCACCTTCACATCACCATCCCTAAACAATTCCCATGGCTTCAAGTGCTTCTTGAACACCAGAAACCAATTTCGAGCTATCCGGCAGATTAAAGATATTTTCTCCCTGAATATCCTTTAGCCTCAGCTCTTCATCATCTGGAATATAAGCCAGTACCGGAATGTCTCCCGTATTTATCTCCCTTATAAGGTTCTTGTCGTTTATGCGGTTTACAATCGCACCGATTTTCTCATACATAACAAATTCGTCGGCAATTTTTCTTATGGTTTTGAGCACGTTTATGCCTTTTTTGCTTGGATCGGTAACAAGAATCAGATGTGTTACCTTCTCCATCACTCTACGGTTGATCTGTTCTAATCCCGCTTCTCCGTCTATAACCACAAAATCAAAGTCTTCCGAGAAAATGCTTATTATTTCTTTCAGATACGAATTGACGCCGCAAAAGCAGCCCGCCGCCTCCGGCCTGCCTACTGCTATAAAGGCAAACCCGTCTTTTTCCACCATGGCATCAATAACCCGGAAGCGAACCTCTCCAAGAAGCTCGATAGACCGTTTTTTCTCCCTGTCGCCTTCTCCGGACTCCACAATTGCCTTGCGGATGTCATCTATTGTCTGTTTGACATCAATATCCAGCGCAGTGGCAAGACCTACCGCCGGATCTGCATCAATAGCAAGGATTCTTGCATTTGGATAACTTTTTACAAGCTGTCGTACAATAGCCGCCGATATTGAAGTCTTTCCGACTCCGCCTTTTCCGGCCACAGTTATAACTGTATTTCCCATTGGCATGCCCTTTCCAAAATACGAAGTTTACCGGGTATCACCGGCGAGAGAATTTCCGGCAATACCCGGCAACGGAACTTCGCAGGAGTTTTACTATCTGAAAACCTTGCTTTGAGAGTTAGCTGGCACAACATGCTCAAAGCACAGATTTTGCATTTTGATTGTCGGGGCCGCTTAGCACATCTCGAAGATGCCTGCCGCACCCATACCTCCGCCTATGCACATGGAAACAATTCCGTATTTTTTGTCGCGGCGCTTAAGCTCGGAAAGAAGCTTGCAGGTAAGGAAGCTGCCCGTACATCCAAGGGGGTGCCCAAGAGCAATGGCCCCTCCCAGCGGGTTTATATCATCCATGCGATTATTTAGTCCGAGTTCATTTATGCACGCAAGCGCCTGGGAAGCAAAAGCTTCATTCAATTCAAATACGTCAATGTCATCCATTTTCATGCCGGCAAGCTTAAGCACCTTGGGAATCGCATATACAGGGCCGAGACCCATATAATCCGGTTCACAGCCGGCAACCGAATATGCAACAAACTTTGCTATGGGCTTAAGCCCAAGCTCATCGGCCTTTTCACGGCTCATGAGAAGAACAGCTGCGGCGGCGTCGTTCATCTGAGAGGCGTTGCCTGCCGTAACGGTTCCGACTTTCGGAATAAATGCAGGCTTAAGCTTCTTCAAATCATCTATGTTCAGTCCATAGCGTATACC
>JAAYWX010000054.1 GCA_012516225.1 Clostridiales bacterium | reverse complement strand
CGACCCGGCAGCGGCTTTGCTTGAAGCTCTTGATGTTGAGCAGAACCATTCTTTCCGCGATCATTATCTCGAAATTCCATTTGACCTTTCAGATACGCTCTTTATAACAACTGCAAATACAACGGAAACCATTCCAAGGGCACTCCTTGATAGAATGGAAGTTATTGAACTTTCAAGCTATACGGATGAAGAAAAGCTCCAGATAGCTAAACGCTATCTTATTCCGAAGCAGCGCAGAAAGCATGGGCTGAGTGCGGCACAGCTAAGCCTCAGCGATGATGCCATAAGGGAGCTTATGACCCTTTACACAAAAGAGTCCGGCGTCAGAAACCTTGAGCGCGAGATTGCTGCGGTATGCCGGAAAGCGGCTAAAAAAATCGCCGATAAAGAATGCAGATCCGTAAGACTCAAGGCGGGTATGCTTGATTCCATACTCGGTTCTGCAAAGTTCAAGCCGGATTTGCTTGCACCAGCCGATGAGATAGGTTTGGTACGCGGGCTTGCATGGACCAGCGTTGGCGGTACTGTTCTTGATGTTGAAGCTATTGTACTCGATGGCTCTGGAAATCTTGAACTTACTGGAAATCTCGGTGATGTCATGAAAGAGTCCGCAAAAGCAGCCGTTTCCTATATACGCAGCCGTACCGACAGGCTCGGAATACAGCATGATTTTTATAAGACAAAGGATATCCATATCCATTTCCCGGAAGGGGCCACTCCGAAAGACGGACCGTCAGCGGGAATTGCGATTTGCATTGCGGTTATCTCAGCGCTTACAGGTATTCCTGTAAGGCGGGACATCGCCATGACCGGAGAAATTTCACTGCGAGGCAGGGTAATGGCGATCGGAGGTCTGCGTGAAAAGACAATGGCCGCTCTGCGAGCAGGAATAAAAACCGTTATCATTCCCTCTGAAAACGAAAAAGATCTCGAGGAAATTGACCAGACAGTTAGGGCAGCACTCAATTTTGTTGCTACAGACCATATAGACAAAATACTGGATATCGCACTTAACGGGAAAATAAGCACTTTTTCGGACAGCGGCATTTCTCCTCAAGAAATAGTGGTTCCGGTTATTCCGGAAACCGCATCATCTATTTGTTCTTCCGGTATCAGGCAGTAAGGTGCTCATATGAACGTAAACAATGTTGAATTTGTAAAATCCGCCGCTTCTCCGAAAGACTTCATTCACGCAGATCTTCCCGCCATAGTTTTCGCTGGAAAGTCTAACGTTGGCAAATCCTCAGTTATAAACAGGCTCCTTAACAGAAAAAATTTTGCAAGGGTAGGGGCTTCACCGGGTAAGACCGTTCATGTAAACTACTTTTTAATTGACGGTAAAGCTTATTTTGTTGATTTGCCCGGGTATGGTTTTGCCAAGGTATCAAAAGAAGAAAAGGAACGCTGGGGGCGCTTGATGGAGGAGTTTTTCGGCATGGAGGACACAATTTCCCTCGGGGTAATGATTGTGGATTCACGCCACAAACCAACGGCGGACGATGTAACTATGGCGAACTGGTTTATTATGACCGGCTGTCCGTTTGTGGTTGCCGCAAACAAGTGCGATAAGCTCAAAAAAAGTGAGATAGAACCAAATATCAAAATCATAAGAGAAACACTTTGCCTTCCGGAAAACATACACATAATTCCGTTTTCCGCTGAGAAGGGAACAGGAACTACGGAACTTATGTCAGAAATTTTAGCTTTTGTAGATTAATTATAACGGGACGGAACAGTGCCTGCGTCACTATTTTTAATAAGCAGGCATAATCTGTCCCTTACTTGTTTTTTTTGATTTGAATGGTATAATAAAGCAAGTATGCATAGATCACATTTATGGGGGCATTGTTATAGGCACACTTAAAGCTTTTTGGGCGGGACTTGACTGGTCTGTACCGATAAATATACTTATATCTGTCCTGCCCGCCCTGATATGCATTACATTCCACGAATTCAGCCATGGATTTGTCGCATACAAACTTGGTGATACTACAGCTAAGGATTCCGGCAGGCTTACACTTAATCCCATAAAACATATTGACGTTATGGGACTTGCCATGATGGTTATTTTTAAATTTGGCTGGGCAAAACCTGTCCCTATAGATATGAGAAACTTTAAAAATCCGAAATCCGGTATGGCTGTTACCGCACTTGCGGGTCCTCTGTCAAACATTATACTGGCAGCTTTTGCATTTCTAATCTTTGGACTGTTTTATACTCCGCTTATAAATGCCGGGGAAGCTGGACATATAGTACTTATTCTGCTACAGATAACAGCAAAATTAAGCTGTGCTTTGGCTGTGTTCAATGTCATTCCGATCCCACCGCTTGATGGCGCCAAAGTACTTTTTTCACTCTTGCCGGAAAAGCAGTATTACAGCATACTTAAGTACGAACGCTATGGGTTTATAGTACTGCTTGTTATAGTTTCGTTGGATCTTATCACCCCGTTTATTTCTACGGCAACAGAAAGTCTTTTCAATGCGCTTTCGGGTATTGCGCAATGGGCCTATACCTTGACGACTTAATCTTTAAACACTTTAACATATCGGATAATGGCGAGGATATTATGGAAAATCCCACCTTTCATCTTGAGGGCATTGTTAAGAACAGGGACGAAATGCAGGATTTCTCAGGTCCTCTGAGTCT
>JAAYWX010000053.1 GCA_012516225.1 Clostridiales bacterium | reverse complement strand
TACCATTAAGTGCCTTGTCATAGCCGCTTTGGTCAAGCTGAAGGCGACAGTAAGCTGCGGTAAGAAAATTAAGGCTGTTTTCTGGCAAAAAGTCGGCAATATCCTTGGACACAGAAAGGGCGGCGCTGTAATCATAAGCTTTTATAAATCTTATAATTATTTCTTTATTTATTTTTGCCATCAAATTTATACTGACAATTTCTTTACACCGAGATTTCCAGTCTGGGCGGTTATCCTCGTCCAGTTCCCAATATACATCCAAGTCAAATTTATCATGATCTTCATCTTTAGCATTTTCTTTTCCGGTGGGCGTTGGAACCTGAACTGCGACCATTTTTTTATATCGTGCCATAGTTGCGATTATGTTTAAAGCGCTTTTCATCGCCGGGGTTCCGGAGGACAAATTCAGCAAAATTGTTTCGTTAGGATTTTTTTCATGAATTTCATTTATGATACTCTCGAAATCGTTAAAAAATGTATCAAAAATATGTACCTCGGTTAAATTGGGCCTTTCAATCGTCTGTATCTCTTCAATGGTGTAATTGAGATGCCGCTGAAGCTTTTTTAAACTTTCGCAATAGCGATTATCCTTGCTTGATCGCTCAAGCATTTCTTTAGTTAGATAGAGATAGATTTTCTTTGGTTTATATGTGCGGCAGATATGCAGCATAGCCCCATCGTGGTAGTTCGCAATAGGGTCATGTCCGCCGATAGAGGAAAAAAGTACATAATCTTCCATAGTTCATTCCCGCTCTCATTATTGTGATTATATTTCAATCAAATTATATCGAGTTTGCATAGTCCGATATCCTGCAAGCGGCTATCAAAATATGTACGTTTAAGCGTGTGCGGGGAAACGCCGAGCTCCCTATCTTTGAAGTGAGCGTGTTCTTTTTTTGCTTTGTTGCTTAGAGTAGCATCTATAATCTGACTGACGTACGGGACATTCCTGCTTCCAATTATCTGATATGTAATAGTTTTCGTAGCGTAACCCGCCCCACCGCCTATAAAGATAGTACCTTTTTCCAGAGGCAGAGAATATCTGAATCCCTTTGCAAATTCGCAATAATAGCATTCGCCGAAATTGTTGACCGCTTCCATAATTGATTCTGGCGTAAGCCCGGTAATTGAAGAATCTATGATAAGGTCAAATTCAACTTTGGTCCCTGGTTTCAGGCACTCTCTTAGAATATTGGGGGTTGATTTTGACCCGTCTGGTTTTTCGTCAATTTTCCGGCAAAGCACAAGACAGTTTGTGTCCAGCGGCTTGCTGTCACTTATACGCAGACCGGAAAGGCAACTGTTAACCGCATCATCTTGTTTTTTAGAATTTCTTTGAAGAGTATTAAAGGCTTTAGTTTCAATGTTTTTTATTTCTTCTGCAAGTATGTCCTTAGGACGTCCACTTAATTTTGCATTTAAAATTTTATTAGCATCGTCAGAGTACTTTTCCTTGTTTTGAATGATGTTGTCGGCGAGCAACGCCGTTCTTAGGGCGCCCTTTAATCCTGAACCTGGAATGTATGGGCAACCGTAGGCATCCTTTATAAAGGTCTGTATTTCTACGGACTCTTGATTTTTAAATTCCGCATTTCTTGCATCAAGCGTATAGGCCGTCCATTTAAGGAACTCTTTCTTTCCTATACCGTTATCGTAAAGCCAGTTTGCAAGGCCGCAGTTTTTATAAAGCATATACTGCTCATATTTATCTGTCAGCCCTTTTTCTGCTAAAAATTCAAAAAATTTTGCCATACCGGGAACGTAAACCTTGCCCTCATTACGCAGGAATATGTATTCCTTTTTAGATATTTTGCATCCATTGCCGATGAAAACGGGGCTGAGTACTGTCAGTACCGCTTTGTATGTCCTTAGGTATTCAGACATCACTATACCTCCATAAACAGTGGTATTGCATAACGATATACCGGATGCGTTCCTCCTCCGGACACATCAAATATGCCGCCGTCAAAGCCGTTCAAAAAATATGAGCCTGCTTTGAACGAGTAAAAGTCTTTTTTTCGGCGGGGAGAATCCGCATAAGAATCGGAATAGACAAATCCGGAACGTTTAATCAACGTATAACGCGCACCCGTCAGAGCCAAATCCAGTTCCTCGGGAGCAGCCATCGAAACGGATAGGCTTATCACATGGTTTCTGCCGTTTAGACGAGTAACGATCGGCTCGCCAAGCGCATTGGATACAAATGAAAAACTGCCCAAGCCCGAACTGCGCTTTCCGCCGATTCCACTGTATGACAGCGCATGAAGGAGCTTCTCAAACAGCAAGCGCTCCGGCTCACCGTCAAAGCCTACAATGCAATATAGCCCGTTATTATCTGCAAACCGGTAAATTCCGACACCAAAAGGCAACATTTCACCTGAATTTGCCTTGTCAGGATTTTTTGACGAAGACATAGTGCGAACTTCAAATTTCCCGAGAATATTCAGCCTGTTGTTTTCCTCAATTGGATCCAACTCTCCGCAAACATATGAGTCTATCTTTGATAAC
>JAAYWX010000466.1 GCA_012516225.1 Clostridiales bacterium | reverse complement strand
GAATAATATATAGCAATATCAGAAAATTTGTCTTTTTCCTTCTTTCTTGTAATATAGGAGAAATACTCATAGTCTTTTTAAGTATATTGTTCAATTTGCCAGTACCTTTGCTCCCTATACAGCTATTGTGGCTAAATTTAATAACTGATAGCTTTCCAGCACTAGCTTTAGGAGTGGAAAAAGGCGAACCAGATATAATGAATATGCCTCCAAGAAATCCAGAAGAACCTATTTTAGATAAAAACATGATAATAGGTATTTCTGTGCAAAGTATAGCCATAACACTAGCAACAATGCTTGCTTATATTTGGGGGCTCAAAACTTATGGGATAAATAATCTTTTGGTCCCAAGAACTATTGCTTTTACTACTCTTATAACTGCAGAACTTATTAGAGCTTTTTCTAGTCGTTCAGAAAAGCATACTCTTTTTAAAATAGGATTCTTTACAAATAAAAACTTAGTTTATGCTACACTAATATCTTTCGGCCTATTGATGGCTGTACTATACATTCCAGTTCTTCAACCAATATTTAAAACTTATGCATTGAGTCTAAAAGATTGGGGAATTGTATTGAGGTTTTGTATCATTCCTATTGTAGCAGGAGAGCTAAATAAATGGATAGCTAATAAAACAAGTATATAGCACATTTCACTTTTTCCTTGCATAAACTAAAACAAGGAAGGTGATTGTTATTATGCGAAGAATTCAAAACTCTAAAATATGTCCAATATTAAGTGCTAAACTCTCCTCTCAATCAAGAGAAGAGCTACCTGTAATAGTTCAAAGTTCAAACAATGACTATACACAACTTAAAAGCTTAATTTTTAATTTGTCAGCAAAAGACGTATATACTCTACCTCTTATTGGAGGCATGGCCTGTAATTTGACAACAGAGGCAATCTATAGACTTGCTTATAATCCTAATATAGAATATATAAGTTTCGACTCTAAAGTTTTTGCCCTATTAGATATTGCTACAGCTTCTATTGACGCCAATTTCCCCCATGAAATGGGATATTTGGGAGAAGGGGTGACTGTAGCTGTAATAGATACAGGAACTAACCCTCATAATGACTTGACAAAACCTAACAATAGAATAGTGGGATTTAAAGACCTTATAAACAATAAAACATCTCCTTATGATGACAATGGTCACGGAACTCACGTAGCTGGAATCATTGCTGGTAATGGCTATTCTTCCAGAGGTAAATATTCAGGTGTTGCTCCTAAGGCAAATATTCTATCTATAAAAGCCTTGGACGAAAACGGGAGTGGGAATACATCAGATATTATAAAAGCTATATCTTGGGTATTAGAAACAAAAGATGAATACAATACTAAAGTAATAAATCTTTCTCTTGGAAGTCCAGCCAACAATCCATGCAAAACTGATCCACTTTGCAAAGCTGTAAATAAAGCTACAAACAGTGGTTTAACTGTTGTAGTAGCTGCAGGTAATAGTGGCCCATCAGAAAAATCAATTTTATCTCCAGGTATAAGCCCAAATGTCATAACTGTTGGTGCTGTCGATGATAAGAGAACTCCAGATCCTAGCGATGACACTATAGCCAATTTTTCTAGTAGAGGTCCTACAAAAGATGGCCTTATGAAACCAGATATAGTGACTCCTGGAGTAAATATAATGTCTCTTTCCAACAAAAAAGAAGACGGATATATTTCTTTAAGTGGTACTTCTATGGCAACACCTTTAGTATCTGGCAGTATAGCACTTTTACTAAATAAATATAAAGATTTAAAACCTCATGAGGTAAAAGAAAAATTGCTAAAATCATGTATAAATCTCAATTCTCCTCCAGAAAAACAAGGTTCTGGAATGTTAAATTTAAAATTATTATTTAATGAGAATAATAACAATTCAAAAAACAACAATCTCTCCAGCCCTAATGCGTTTGGAGGAGAATTGTTTGAAAATATTATTATTCTTTTAATTGTACTATTTTTACTTGATTCTAAAATATAGATATTCAAATATCAATATATAGGGG
>JAAYWX010000052.1 GCA_012516225.1 Clostridiales bacterium | reverse complement strand
GAAAATACAAATGCCATTGGCATCGTATCCAAGTCAGGTCGTTATGGCGGAACTTTTGCCCATTCCGATATTGCTTTTGAGTTTGCATCCTGGATATCTGCAGAGTTTAAACTCTATATATTAGACCTGTGCAGTAAAAAGGGAAATTTTAAGCAGCAATCCCTAATTTGGAAATCATAGATTCAAGGCTTACCCCTTCAGCTGCACAATAGTATGCAAACTTAGCAATTTCAACCATATACTGTTGGCGAAAATACCCTACGGTGTCTCCAATGGTCTTTAGTTTCAAGGTTTTACCATTAGATGTCCTGAATAGTTCCAAAAACGTGTAAGCCATGAATATCATGCTCCAGAAACGCTTTATTGAAGTCAATGATTCAACCTGGTACTCATCAAAACCAAGAGAATTCTTATGATATCTGTAGCTAACCTCTATGTCCCAGCGGTTTTGGTAGTATTCCAGAATAATAGCAGTATTAAGACTTACATCCGTGCTTACAATGAAAGCTGGTTTATCTGACAGGTCAGCTTTGCTCCAACACATTAGAATAACGGCGTTTTCAAGGTCATTGATTTTTCCTTCATACCTGTATACGTAATACTTATTGTCCCCTGCTGTAACCGGGCAGGTTTCATTCTTACGTATATGGGTGGAGAATCCTTTTACACTTGTTTTAATGCCAAAAGGATAAATCACTCGGTTGGATTTTACTCTTCCTATAGTGTGATATCCTCTTTTAAGTCCATGGAGCATTAACTTTCCTGATGTGTACCAAGCATCTACAAGTAAGTACGTTGTCTCTGTAGCTGGTGTAAATTCATCAACCAATTGCATAGCAAGTTCATGTTTATTTTTAAAATGCCTTTTAGCTTTTTTGCCGAAGAACTGCTTTCTAAGATAGAGCTTGAAGTTAAGCGGTAGCGAGTACTCAGATACTTTGTAATGGGAACTGACAATACAATGAGACCACATGGTTTTTCCATCACTGTGGGAATGATGATAATCAAGGCCTTCAATCTTTTTTGTAGAATTGTCTTTTTTACTCAAAGAGTCATCTACAATGAGGAAGCCTACAGCATCTTGATTAACATTTTTCTTAACAGCATGCAGAGAATGTGAAATTCTTTTGTGATCCACATATTCATGGTTCCACTTGTATTCTCCTAGGAATCTGGAACCGCAGCTCCTGTCACGATTGCAGGTAAGCTTTCTATAGATAGCAGAAACGTTTTTATTACCTTCGGCAGTGATTATGCCTGAGACCATATTGAGCATGTGGTTTTGTATTGAAGAAGAATATGGCAATTGTAGCATATTTATATAATTGCTGATGTTCTGATTTTGTTCTATTATTATCTCAGGCATAAGTTTTGACCCCCCGTGGAATTGTTTTGTTTTTTAGCAATTCAAAACTACCACATTCGGTCAGCTTATGCTTTAATTTTACCAGTCTACTGGTAATACAATTTTTTACTTTTCACTGCACAACACTAAGAACATAAGTTAATACGAGGTTATCAGATTGCGCCTATCCGCTTTGCAAGCTATATAGGAGCGCGAAGCCTACTTGCTTCAATAATAGGCTTTATTAGTATGATAGTGCTATGCCTTATACTCGGAATATCAAGTAAAATTGCTGCATTGGTGTTAATCTTGCTTTGTTCACTACCGATTTTTGGTGTAATTACAGTGCTTTTTAGTTCCATAGCTAAAGACAAAATATCTTGTATTGCTATGTTTAAAATACTTG
>JAAYWX010000051.1 GCA_012516225.1 Clostridiales bacterium | reverse complement strand
CTGCAGAACTGACGAGCATCACTCTCTCGGCAGGCTTTATGGTTGCAAATTCGTCGATATGAGCATGAAAGAAACTGACAGGCTTTATCAGGAAATATTTGCAAAACAACGAATAGATATTCAAAAAAGGCGTGGAAGAATATGAAAAATACCGCTTTGCATTTAAGCAAAGCGGTATTTTAGTGCCTTGGATGCTACCGCACTTGAATTACGGCTTTTATCAGCGCATCCATTACCATTTTTTCGGGGATTTCTGATTCGGCTTTCTCAATTGTTTCCGGTTTTGCGACGATATAGCGAGGAGGAAGCATATTAAGTGCGCAGGCGCACACATCACAGCGGCAACGGTCACAGGCGCATACGTTGAACCGTGATATAACGGAATCAACTTTCCGCAAAACAAGATTTTCCATAATGTTTATGGTGGCGATAGTTTCACTTTCTATATAGTCGCTGCTGCGAGCAAATAATTTTTCACGCAGTGCGGAAAGAACGTCTTTGCCGTTTTCATCATCGTCATGAGAAGGCGGTACTGCGCTGCTGAACGGATTGCTCGTGAGAGCAGGCATGATTTTGGAGAACATCAAATCTTTGTCAAGCTCTTTTTTTGTCTTTGCCATATCTTAGATGAGTCCCCTTTCAAACAATTCTTCTACCAGCGCAATATAGTCTTTTACTGCGTTGTTGTTCGGAGCATATTCTATTATATCTTCCTGAAGTGTGGTCATGGCTTTGCTTATGGTGTTGCTGTGTCTGATGGTGGTGTTGAGCAAAGGAATATTAAGATGTTTGGCAAGCATCTGGGCAGTTTCCTTTGTAGTACGGCTCAGAGCTTCGCGCGGATAGTAGCGGACAAGAAACATTCCTCCGATAACAAGGCGGGGGTTGAATGCCTGCTTTATTCTTGAAATGGTTTCATGAACTTGTATAATTCCCTGAAGGCTGTAGCCGTCGGAAAGGCCGGGGATAAGCACGACATCGGAAGCAATTATGGCATTTGCAGAAAGAAGCCCAAGTTCCGGAGGAGAGTCGATGAGTATATAGTCATACATGGGAGCAATTGTTTTCAGACAGTCTTTGAGCATATGCTCAGACCCGGGACCGGTAAATTCCCTTTCAACATTTCCAAGAATTGCATCTGCAGGAATAATGTCAACAACGTTTGACTTTTGAATGGCATACCGAGCCTTTATGTTATGCTTCAATACGTCATAAATAGTGCTGTGGTCGCGGGTGTCGGCACCCATGCTGAAAGAAAGATATCCCTGCGGGTCAAAATCTATGCAAAGCACACTGAATCCCTTGTGCTTAAGGCATGCACTTATCGCATTTGTAGAAGCGGTTTTCCCGACGCCGCCTTTTTGATTTATAAGAGAAATCACTTTCGCCACAGATTTATCACTCCTTACTGCCATATATATATCACAAATACCCCAAGAAAGAAATAGCTTTTGTCGAAATATGCGAAATATTGGATAAAACCATCTGGAATAAGGAAGCACCGCACCACGTTTTTCCTGTATATTTTAATTTTTTCTCTTTAATTTAAGATAATATGGCGAATCAATATATTGAGGGAATATGGGAAAGGCGTCTTGTGTATTAAGCGGTTTTAGCCAGATAACTTTCCATACCGTTTTTAGTTATATATTTTCTTTGTTTATTATTACTTTGGTGCTTTAAGAAAGCACAGGAGGTTCATATGGATATTAAACCCATACAGCATAATTATCGGCTACAGAATGTTGCCAATACGGGGCGCGTTGTTAAAAAAGCGGCTGAAGAATTTTCGGGCTCCGCGTCTGAAATGTACGGAAAGGATAAAATAGCCATAAGTTCCGAGGCAAGCTTTAAAGCAGAGCTTTATTCATGCGCTAAGGCGTATGCTTGCAAGAACAGGCAGCCTGTACCGGAAGAGAAGATCGAAGAACTGAAAAAGCAGTATGCCGGAGATAATTGTCCTGTTTCCGGACACGATATTGCTTCCGCCGTTATCAGAAACATTTTCGGAACAGCCGAATAACAGCCGGCAAGAAGGAGCAAACATGAAAGCAGAGCTTGGTGAATTTATTTCCTTTTTGGAGAAATACAGGGACGAGCTTGTTGTGGCGCTTGATAACGAGCGAGAAAAGCGTCAGGCTTTGATTAGCAACGATATTGACAGACTGGAAGCCTTGATTCAGGCACAGCAGGCCGAGACCATGAAACTGAAGAACTTTGAAAATAAGCGCCTTGCCCTGCAGACGAAACTGGGTTTAGGCAACTGCAAGGCAAAGGATATAGTGGCTGCGGCAGGAGATAAGGAAACAAAAGAAAGACTTGAAACTTTGCTTGACGAAATTGTATCCCTTGTCGGAAGAATAAAACAGCAGAACAAGATGGCGATTGAGCTTGCAAATACAAACCTTAGAGTTATCGATAAAATAATTCGTCCCGCGGATACAGAAGCCCGGAACGTATACGGACCGGAAAATTCCAAAAATAATCCGGTATACTCAATTGAACCTTCATTTGAGAAGATGGTATAGGGGGCAAAAGAATGGTAAGACCTACTTTTTTTGGTTTTGAAACCGCAAAATCCGCTATATATGCAAACCAGAAGTCTATTGATATAGTCGGACATAACCTTTCAAACGCAAATACCGATGGATATACAAGACAGCGTGTTGAAAGGGCATCTGTATATTATTCCTCATCCAGAAACCGTATTGCATCAAGTGCAACAGGCACTGCCGGCGCAGGAGTCGAAACCCTTGGGGTATCTCAAATCCGTGATTCTTTTATAGATAAGTGCTATCGTGACGAATCATCTCTAAGCAGCTATTACCAGAAATCTGCGGATATCCTTAACGACATCCTTGATGTATTTCCGGAAGCCGCCAAAATTACCGATGATTCAGGGCTTATCGGAGCAATGGAAAAAATTTATGAGAGTCTAAATAAGTTTATCCAGAATCCGACTCTTGAATCCGAAGCCAATATAGTAAAGTCTGCGTTTGCAAATGTGGTTCAGGTTCTTCACCGAGCAGATACCGAGCTTTCAACTGTTGCCGAACGTCAGACAACAGACCTTAAGACAACCGTAGACAGAACAAACGAACTTTTAGAGCAGATTTCTTATATGAACAAAATAATAGTAGCCGATGCTACGACAGCTTCAAAAACAGGCAGCGAATATTTTGGGCCTAATGAACTTCTGGATAAGCGCAATATGATGCTTGATGAGCTTTCCAAATACTGCAACATCAATGTAATCCCCAAGGAAAACGGTGCGATAGACGTTGAAATCGGCGGCAAATGCGTTTTAAATAAGGACGGGGTTGACGCAATGACCGTATCCTCGGATAAAAACGGCTATGTAAAGGTTGCGTGGCGGTCAAGCGGAGAGAATGTTTCACTTGCTTCAGGTTCCATCAATGCATATATAGAAGTTATCAACGGCAGAGGACCTAACGTGAGAAACAATGAGGAAACGACAACAAAAGGAATTCCATATTACCGCGACCGTCTCAATATTTTCGCCCAGCATCTTGCAAATATAACCAACTCTTCGATACCTAAGGCTGACAGTAACGGCAATCCTCTCAAGGATGTAAACGGCAACATTATTTACAAAACGTTTATTGCTGCAAAAAAGGCAGACGGCACAACGGATTCTACAGCGCAGATAACCGCCGCCAATATTTCAATAAGCGATGAATGGAACCAAAACGGCGCTGGATATTTTATATTTTATAAAGACGAAAACGTAGAAGATTATGCGCAGAAACTGTCCGTAAGACTTTTTGAAGAAAACAATACATTCAGTGCATATGGAGAAAGATTTGAAGGGACCTTCACGCAGTATGTAACCGACATGGTGGGTCTGGTAGGTACAGATGTAAGCTTCAATGAGGGACGATACAGCGCAGCCGCTTCAGTTACGGACAGTTTCCTCTCAAAAAGAGAAGAAATTTCAGGTGTTCAGAGAGACGAGGAAACAGCGAATATGCTTGTATTCCAGAAGTCTTATCAGGCGGCTGCTCGTGTGATGACGGTTATGGATAATCTGCTTGATACACTGATAAACCAAGTAGGAGCTTCAATATCCTAAGATTTTAGTGGCAAAAGATATGAGAAAATTTCGTGGGCGTAAAAGATTTGAAGGGACGGAACAATAAAAATGAGAGTATCAGATAGAACTACAATAAGAAACTATTTAAATTATCTCGATCAAGCAAAGACAAATTATGCTGAAACTAATGAGAGAATTGCTTCCGGAAACAGATTTGAGCGCATATCGGATGATGTTTCCGCCGGAACACGCGTTATGAGAGTCAGAACGGATATGAAAAAAACAGAGGAATACTATGATACGGTTCGTGCGATCAACGAAGAACTTACGGTTACAGAGAACGCGATGACTGCTATCAATGATTTGCTCACAAAGGCTCATACCAAAATTTTAAAGGCATTGAACGACCCTACCGGTAGCAGCGGAAGGGAAGCAATTGCAAATGAGATTTCAGCAATTAAGAAAGAAATGCTTCAGTGTGCCAATACAAAATACAATAATAAATATGTACTGGCAGGGTCATCAGCGTCCGTGGCGCCCTTTTCCCTTGATTCAAACGGAAAACTGCGTTACAACAACATCGATGTGGATATTATAAAGTATACGACAACTGACGGATACTATTGGGAGGATGGCTCCGGAACGAAGCACTCCATTCCTATGGACAAAGACATATATGCCGATATAGGACTTGGAATAAGGATGACAGGGAGTGATATCCAGAGCGATACGGCCTTTAAAGTATCTTATTCCGGACTTGAAATACTTGGATGCGGAGAAGATTCAAACGGCGATCCAAAGAATCTTTACAGCCTTTTGTCCAAAATCGAAGATGCTATGCGCGGCGGAAATTTAGACAAGCTTGGAAGTTTGGACAGCATTCTTGTCAAGTCCACAGAAGAGTTCAGCAAGTTTATAACCGATGTGGGCTCAAAGACTAATTTTCTGGACGGTGTTGAAACCCGCCTGACCTCAAGGATAGACTCTTATCAGAAACATATAGGTACTCTTATGGGAATTGATGATGCAAAAGAGGCCATGAACCAGACGATGAACGACTATGTATTGAAAGCTGTACTGCAGATGGGCGCAAATATTTTGCCCGTTTCGCTTATGGACTTTCTGAATTAATGTTTCCGCTGTCATTTTGAGGAGGGGTTATTGTGCAGTTATTGCGGATAACTACAAAGCCGCTTAAATACGAGCTTGAAATCGAACATCCGAGGCTTGAATATAAGCAGGACCTGATTCCGTCGGCGGATGTCGATACAAAGCCTGCCCGTCTTAAAATAGACAGGATAGAAAATGCGGAAGTAAAAATAAATACTTATGAAGCAAGAAAGTCGCTTGGACTTATGAATATAGCCGACTCTGTAAAGAAGAATTTTGAGGACGGAGAAAAGCATATCCATGAGCTTACCCGTGAATATGTGGAGATAGGAAAAGAAACTTCAAATATTCAGGACGGCGTCAAAATAAGCGATATTTTCAGGGCAAAAATTCTTGAACAGCCGGAGCTTTATACGGCATATCTGCCAAGTGTGGGAGCGGATATTTCATGGAGTCCGGCGCAGCTGGAATTCAGCTATGAAAAAGGCAGTACGGATTACAACTGGCATATAAAAGAAAACGAGCTTAGCTTTATTCCGGGGAGCATACGGGTTAAAATATCCGAACTTGCTTCGGTGGAGATAGAATATATCGGGGGACCCTTGTATTTCCCGCCGAGCGCGGCACCGGATTACGAGGAAACCGAAGAGGCATAGCACAGCGTTTTCACTGCATTATTAAGCGGAAACAGGTGAAGATTATGACCATAAGCACCAGAGATTTTGGAGAGGTAGAGATTAGCAAGGAAAATATATATCATTTTTCTCAGCCTATTTTCGGGTTCGAGGAATTTACGGACTATATAGTCCTCCACGATGAGGAAATTGGAGAAAATATTGTGTGGCTCCAGTCCGTTCAAAATTCGGGCTTATGTTTCATAATGATGGATCCGAGCGTAGTTGCTCCGGATTTCAATCCGGTGTTGCCTGAAGACGCAGATAAACTGCTTGGCGACGGAGACTATTTTTGCTGGGTTATAGCGGTAATACCACAGAATTTTAGAGATTCTACTGTAAACCTGAAAAGTCCTGTTTTTATGAATCCAAGTACTCATCTTGCGGCGCAGATTATGCTTGAAGGCGATTACCCTGTTCGCTTTCCCATTGCGAAGGGAGGGCACAGCTGATGTTAGTAATATCACGAAAACAGGAAGAGTCTGTTGTAATTGAAACTGAAAATGGTGGAGAGCCTATAGAAATAAAAATAATCTCCATTGACGGTCAGGTTAAAATCGGGATAAATGCTCCGCGTGGGTACAAAATATGGCGCAAAGAACTTTACAGAACGGTTGAATTAAACAGGAGTGCCGCCGAGGTTACCTCCGCCGAAACTCTGAGAAATCTTATAGCAAACGAAAAAACAAATCCGATGGATAAGATTGATAATACT
>JAAYWX010000050.1 GCA_012516225.1 Clostridiales bacterium | reverse complement strand
GTTGGACCGAGGTTATCTACTGCTGTTGATTGTTACAATACTAGTTTAGTAAAAGTTAATGTTGATAGACTTCCAAGTTCGGATCAATCTCCTGAAAATGTAGCAGGTGCTTCTAATCAAAACTATGCTCTTTGTATAGGTGGTGGTTTTGAAACTAAAACAGCTGTTGCACATGCTTGGAATAGTAGTTTAGTTAGAACTACGCCACCTAATTTAACTAATCAAAATAGGTCTAGGAGTAATGCTGGTGCAAGTCATTCCGCATATGCAGTATTTTCTGGAGGAGAAGCATTTGAAAGTGAAACGTATGTTCAAGCACAAGATGTCAATTATTATGATGTAAATTTAGTTAGACGCAGTGCAACTAACTTACCTATTGGACTTAGAGATCATAAAATGATCACTTTAGATAATGTTATGTTTATTGGAAGCGGTGTAGCAAACAATGATTACACATCAGCTATTTATGCATATAAGATAGAATAATATAATAGGAGGTAAATTATGTTAAGATTAGTTAAGTTCGATGGTAAAACAACTTATATGTATCCAAGTGGTGAAATAGCTCCACCTGAAAGGATACGCAAGGATTTTCCTGCTGTAGACTATTTTGCTCATGTTCTTGAGATTAATGGCAATGTATGTCAAGCAGTTATGGAATTAGAGGCTCTTAGGAATCGTTATAATATTGACCCATCGCTGACAGAGGAAGAGGCAATAGCAGCTATTCAGGCTATAATTAATACACCACCTCCAGAACCACAACCAACACCTGAAGAGAGAATAGCTGCTGCTTTAGAATTTCAAAATTTATTAGCTATGTAGGAGGTATCAAGTATGTCGTTTGAAATAATTAAACGAAACTATGATAGAGGATTGTGGAGTAAACAGATGGTCAAAGTTGCAGTTATAAAGGGAGTTATAACAGCTGAACAATATAAAGAAATAACTGGTGATGATTATCAAGAATAGTGCGCACTTAGAACTGCAAACCGGCAGAATCTGACTATCCAGCACTAACAGAAATAGAAAAAGCTGAAATTTTGGAAGGGCTTGCTTAATCGCAGGCTCTTTTAATTTATAAAAAGAAAGTAGGGGTCTTATGGGAGAAGGTGAACACAGATGTATCATGGAAGAAAGGGTGAGGGCATTGGAGACAGGCCAGGCTGAAACCCGGATATATGTCAAAGAAATAAGAGAAGACATACAGGAAATCAAGACCGACATAAAAAAGGCGGCACAGCAAAATAATGAAAGCTCATGGCAGCCTATTGTTGTTAAGCTCATCGAGGTATTGGGTACTGCCTTTACTGTGCTGGCCTCAATTTTCGGCGCTGTCAAACTTATGGGGAAGGGGTGATGTAAGGTGTATAGAAAAATACGGAAATATGCCAGCGATGTTCACATATATGAGTTTGACCCCAAAATAGAGCGTATTGATGCTGACTTTGGTGTACGCAGCAAGCTTGAACCACTCAGTAAAATAGGGCAGCCCAAACCCGATGAGGAAATTGCCTGCAAGATAAATGCAACGTTTTTCGGCGGCAATGCCGAGAATTACGGAACGCTGGTTGATGAAGGGAAGTATTATACAGCTCCCAGTCCGAATTATTTAGATGTTGTTTTTACGAAGGATTACAAACTCATAATAACTCATCTGAAAAACTTGCAGGAAGTCGCTTATTGGCAGGGTAATGGTTTTTGGGTGGTAGGCGGTTCCTTCTCCCTGGTCCTGGATGGCAAGATAAATATAACCAACACTGCAGCATTTCCACATTACAAGGAGCGGCATCCCAGGACAGCGATAGGGCAGAAGGCCGACGGGAATGTCGTGCTTGTGGTGGTGCAGGGCAGGACATCCGGAAACTCAGGTGTTAATGCAAATGAGCTGGCTGACATTATGTTGGAATTAGGT
>JAAYWX010000049.1 GCA_012516225.1 Clostridiales bacterium | reverse complement strand
CTACAACTGGTACGACACAAGGACGTTAAAGCCGCTTCATCCAACCTATGTTTCAACGGTAGACAGCGGAAACCTTGCGGCAAGCCTCATAATTCTGAGGGAAGGCCTTCTTGAACTCGGCAGAGAAGATCTTGCGGAATATTGCAGTGAACTGCTTTCTCCGATGTCGTTCTCGCCTTTATACGATGAATCCCATCATCTCTTTTCTATTGGTATGGATACCGACAAAGAGATAATAACGAACAGTTTTTACGATCTGATGGCAAGTGAAGCCCGTACGGCAGGATATATAGCAATAGCCAGAGGCGACGTACCTCGCCGTCATTGGAGAAGCCTCAGCCGTGCGCAAGTTGAAAAAGACGGTTACCGCGGCATGGTATCGTGGACCGGCAGTATGTTCGAGTATCTGATGCCTCGCCTGTTTTTCGAAAGTACGGAAGGCTCCCTGATGTATGAGAGCATGAAATTTGCCGTAGAGGTTCAAAAAAAGCGCGGTCAGTCAAAACATCTGCCATGGGGAATTTCCGAAAGCGCCTTTTATGCTCTTGACCCTGCCCTTAACTATCGCTACAAGGCACATGGCTGCGGAGCACTTGCGCTCAAACGCAACATGAACCGCGAATTTGTGGTTTCTCCTTACAGCTCTTTTCTGGCATTATGCTGTGGAGTAAAGGATGTAGTAGCAAATCTGCGCAGAATAGAACGCTATGACGCTGTAGGAAAATACGGCTTTTGGGAAGCTATAGATTTTACGGAAGGACGTTCTTCCGGCAGCAGCGGAGAAGTCGTCTACTGCGTAATGGCACATCATCTTGGAATGAGTCTTATCGCCATCACAAACGCTCTCTGTGGGAACATCATGCCTCACCGCTTGATGCGTGACCCGTCCATGTCCGCCCACGCCTGCCTTCTTGATGAAAAACTGCCTCTCGGCGGAGTAATACTTCACCGAAAAGAAAACCGGCTTCCCGAAAAGCCTTCAAGAACCAATTCGGTATATTGGGAAAGCCGCGGTGATTTTGTTGACTTTGAAGCTCCCCGCTGCTGTCTGCTTTCCAACGGTGAGTACAGTGTTATGTTAACCGACAGTGGAGTTTCGCACCCCATCTGCGGAGATATTGCACCATATTTTGTTCCAAAGGAAATCCCCATTTTTGACCATGGAATAGAGCTCTTCTTAAAGTGCGAAAGTAAGCTTATATCCCTGCTTCCCTCTCCAAATTCTGAAATTGACGCAAAATTCGATTGGGAATTCAGCTTCTCAGACGTTAAAATCAGAACTGAGCAGGCAAGCCTCAAATCTCAGGTTTCATGTACTGTTTCCGCCATCTCCAATGGTGAAAAGCGTGTAATTTCCATAAACACCTCCAAAGGAGAAGTGCAGAACTGCGACTTAATTGTATTGTTTAGGCCTCTGCTGGCCTCCCCTCGTGATTATGTAAACCACCCTGCCTTTTATAATATGGGTTTGCATGCAAAAATGCTCGGCAATACTCTTATTGTAAAACGCCTTAAGCGTGACAACATAAGGGAGAGCTATCTTTGCTTTGCCTGCTCTGTTCCCATGGACGTATCGGCAAGAAGAGAATTTGTCCCCGGAAGAGGAGGACTTCTTAAAGCCATGGATAAATTCGTTCCTTCTTCTCTCGGCTGGCTTACAAATCCTATGGTATGCGCAAAAATTCCGATACGTCTTTCGCCGGAATCGGAAAGCAGCGTTGCAATTGCGATAGCTGTAGGCGGAAGCAAACACGAAGCCTATACGAGCGCCAACCGCATTCTTGCAGGCGACTGTTCCGATACGGCAAACTTCCCTGCTGAATTTGCCGCCGGACTGAGAATGACAGATACGCAGACAAGCGAAGCAATGGATCTGCTAAGTGCTCTGTCATATCCTGCTCCGGTCAAATCGGAAGACGTGACACCAAAGCAAAAGCTGTGGCGATTTGGAATTTCAGGTGATCTTCCTATAATCGCCCGTGAAATAAAAACTGACGATGACTTAAAAATCGCCGAATCTCTTATGAAGCAACACTCATTCCTAAAATCTCTTTCTTTCACTTTCGACCTTGCGCTTATAACCGATGAAGGCGGAAATTACCTCCGCCCAAAAGCAACAGCACTAAGCGAACTCCGGCGTACAGTCGGCAATGAAAGTTTGAATATTCATATAATTGACCTTTCTTCCGACGCCGAATGCCTCATAGCAAATTCGGCAGCACTCAGGGAGCGTAAAAATATAAGCGAAAGAGATAAATATATTATGTATACTTTCGCTAATGCTGATTTGCAGAATTACCCGCAGTTTGAATGGCTGAATGATGGAAGTTTTAGATTTTATGTAAACCATTCTCTCCCTCCGCGCGCATGGGGAAATATTCTTACTAACGGACGTTTTGGTTTTTGGGCAACCGACTGCGGAACAGGCCATATGTGGTATAAGAATGCCCGAGAGTATAAAATTAACCGCTGGCTGTGCGACAGTCTTTCAGTAAAGGGAAGCGAAACTGCGGAACTTAACGGCGAAACGCTTTTTGCCTCTCCCTACGATACGGACTGTACGGTTAATTTTGGCTTTGGCTTTGCTAAATGGGAAAAAATTATAGGCAACTTTAAAGTAAGCACAGTCGCATTTGTCCCTGCAGATACGGATGCTCGCATATTGATAACGGAATGGGAAAAAGGCGCTGTTTTGCCCTTACGCTGGTCGTCTGACCTTGTCCTAAGCGGTGACGACAGTAGCGCTGCAGGAACCCGCACGTCATTTTCCGAAAATCTCTTCACATCGGAGAACCCCGAAAGCCCGTTTCCGGGATTTCCTTTTAAAGTCTGCTCTTCAGCAAAAATTTCAGGATATACGACGAACAAGAGTTTATGGCTTCAGGGTAAAACAGATAACAACTGCGAAAACGGAGGTTTCCTCGGTATCGTTTTTGAAGCTGAAAGTCCTTTCATCCTTGTTTGCGGCTGCGATGAAGACAAGAAACTGAAAGAACTGTGTATAGAAGCAGCGGCTTTCGCCTCGCTTAAAGATACCATTCGGAATTGGCGAAATACAGTTTCTGAAATTAAAATAAAAACGCCTCTTCCTTCTCTTGACCGTCTTATAAACGGATGGCTGCCGTATCAGACACTTGCCTGCCGTCTTATGGGCCGCTGCAGTATTTACCAGAGCGGCGGAGCCACAGGTTTCCGTGATCAGTTGCAGGATGCCGTAAATATTCTGCTGGTAGAACCGGCATATGCTAAGGCACAGATTCTCGAATGCTGCAGGCACCAGTATGAAGAAGGCGATGTAATGCATTGGTGGCACACTCTTGAGGGAAGCACTAAGGGTGTGCGGACACACTGCAGCGATGATTTGCTTTGGCTTCCATGGGCGTTGTGCGAATATGTCGAAAAAACAGGAGATCGTTCCATTTGCGAAATTCCCGTATCATGGCTGACATCTCATCCTCTGCACTCGGACGAGCGCGACAGATACGAACAGGCAGTGTATACGGAAGAAAAATCCGCTGTAATAGTCCATGCCCAAAAAGCCCTTGATATGGTTCTTCTTCGCGGGGCTGGAGCGCACGGCCTGCTGAAAATTGGAAGCGGCGACTGGAATGACGGAATGGATAAGATAGGAACGAGAGGACGCGGAGAAAGCGTATGGCTTACTTGGTTCTTTGCGCATACTGCGGATAGATTTGCACAGCTTCTTAAAACCTGCGGAAAATCAGACACTGCAGAAAAATATGAAAAGGCGGCCGCCGAACTTGGAAAATGCGCAAATGAAGCATGGGACGGCGAATGGTATCTGCGCGGCTACTTTGATGATGGAACCCCTCTCGGAAGTGCTTCCCGTCCGGTCTGCCAAATAGACTCAATAGCGCAGAGCTTTTCTTCCCTCTGTTCTCAAGCCGATAAAGAACGTGTAAATACTGCGCTGTCCTCAGCTGTATCAAGACTTTTTGACAGACAGAACCGGCTTATACGCCTATTTGACCCTCCATTTGAAAATTCGAAACCAAGCCCCGGATATATTGAAAGCTACGGACCTGGCTTCAGAGAAAACGGAGGGCAGTACACTCATGGCGCTGTTTGGCTGATTATGGCCTTGCTGAGGGAAAACCGTTCCGATGAAGCCGCCGAACTTATAGAAGCTCTTCTGCCCGACAGCCGCGATGTAATTAATTATGAAGCCGAACCTTATGTTCTTGCGGCTGACGTTTCAAGCAATCCGGACTATGCCGGCAAAGCCGGCTGGAGCTGGTTTACCGGTTCTTCCGGATGGATGTACCGCGTCATCACTGAAGACTTTCTGGGAATAAAAATGCGCGGAGGGAAAATTGACTTTTCCCCCAGTCTGCCCGAAAGCTGGCCCGAATGCGAGGTAACGGTCAAATTCGCAGGCGGAGAAGAAAAAAGCGTTATTCTAAAAGGAAAAACGGTAAAAAACAAATAATCCTTTTCCGATTTGGTAACAAAATAAAAGAAATGGTGAAATTAACAAAAATATCATTTTCAAAGTTGTTATATTGTGGTATCATGTTTGCATGGGATTATACGACTAAAATCAGGAACGGAGGTCAGAAATTGAACACATCGACGGAATTTATAATGCCTAATGTTGTTCTGACTTGTCTGCAAACTACCAAGTTCAAGACCGGCTGTTTAAGTATAAATCTGCTCACTCCGCTTAGCCGGGAAACTGCATCAAAAAGCGCTCTTGTACCTATGGTGCTGTGCCGTGGAACGGAATCTTTGCCTGACATGGCGGCAATATCCTCTCATCTTGATTCTTTATATGGAGCAAGGATAAAACCAGTCGTGCGCAAAAAAGGGGAAATACAGGTCATAGGTCTTTATGCCGACTTTGCAGATGAAGCTTTTGTTCCGGGCGGTACTGGTATTCTTGAAAGCATAACGGCAATACTGGGGGAAATGCTTCTTTTCCCCCGTATTCAGGGAGGAAATTTCCTCCGTGAATATGTTGAAAGCGAGCGGGACAAGCTTCTTGACCTGATCCGCGGCCGCATAAATGATAAACGGTCATATTCCATGCAAAGGCTTTTCGAACTAATGTGTTCTATGGAGAATTATGCCACCGATAAACTTGGAACTGAAGCAGAAGCTGAAAGCATAACTCCGGCGGAGCTTATGGATCATTACCACAGTCTTCTTGCGTCATCACCGATACAAATTTTCTATTGCGGCAGTGCAGAACCGCCTCGTGTCCGTACGGCTCTGCTTTCCGCCTTGTCTTCCCTTCCTCGCTCCGGTGAGGAACCTGATCTTGGAACGGACATCAGGATGAATTCTCTTGAAGAGTCACCGCGCTATTTTGAAGACGAAATGCAGGTAACGCAGGGCAAGCTTGCTATAGGTTTCCGTCTTGGTGACTGCATGGAAAATCCGGATACGGCAGCGATAAAAGTATTCAACGCTGTTTACGGCGGCTGTGTTACTTCCAAGCTCTTTATGAACGTAAGGGAAAAGCTTTCTCTCTGCTATTTTGCAAGTTCCTGGGTCGATCTTCACAAAGGAATAATGGCAGTTTCATCGGGAATTGAGTTTTGCAAATACGAAGCCGCATTATCTGAGATTCTATCTCAGCTTGAAGCGGTAAAGCGCGGAGACTTCACCGAAGATGAACTGTCCGCCGCAAAATGTTCGGTTGCTGGAGATTACCGTACCATTGAGGACAGTCCCATAGCGCTTGAGGATTTTTATCTGAATCAGGCTCTTATCGGTCCGGATTGCTCTCCATCAGAGCTTGCGGAGCTATGTGAAAAAGTCACTGCCGCTGATGTTGTCAAGATAGCCAAAGGCATAGAATGTGACGCAATTTATTTCCTCAGAGGGCAAAAGGAGGAAACCGATGCATAAAAAGTATTTTGACAGAATAGCCGAAACCTTAATTTCTGAAATCTTGCCTAACGGTCTTTCTGTAAATATTGTGGCAAAACCTCAGTTTTCAAAAAGTTTTGCCATGTTTGCCACCAATTACGGTGGTGCGGACAGGCGGTTTAAGCTTGCGGGGCAGTGGATAGATACTCCTGCGGGTGTAGCCCACTACCTTGAGCATAAAATGTTTGATATGCCTTATGGAAACGCCTTAAACGAGCTGTCGTCCCGCGGAGCTTCCCCCAACGCTTTTACAAGTTCAGCAATGACCGCCTACCATTTTGAAAGCACAAGCGAATTTGAAGCCAACCTCCGCACTTTGCTTACCTTTGTTTCCACTCCGTATTTTACAGAAGAAAGCGTCCGCAAGGAACAGGGCATAATTGGTCAGGAAATACGCATGGTTGAAGACAGCCCTTCTTATGTCATATATAACAATCTTCTGCGCTGTCTTTACTCTTCAAACCCCGTGCGTGACTCTGTTGCCGGTACGGTGGAAAGCATAGCTGAAATAACCCATGAAACCCTCTATCACTGCCATAAGGTTTTCTATAACCCTTCAAAT
>JAAYWX010000048.1 GCA_012516225.1 Clostridiales bacterium | reverse complement strand
GGATAAGATATGTAAAACATTGAGTTCTTCCTCTCGGAAATCTGTTCAAAAACTCGGCTGACGCCAATGCTACGCAGCTAATTGTAAACAATTTTGTTTTTTTACATATAGTATTTAAATTATCTGCGGAATATGGTAAAATTAAAGAGAAAGCGAGGGGTTGCACCATGAAAAAAGCCGTATCTCTTATCCTAACACTTATTCTGACAACATCACTGTTTGCAACAGCGGCATACGCTGAAACTGGGATGTCTAATTTCAAAAAAACACTTTCATATGCCGAAGGACAATATACCGATGTATCTTCAAAAGACTGGTTTTGCCGGAACGTTGGGGGAGCTTACGAATACGGGCTTATGAACGGAACATCGGACAGAACTTTCAGTCCTTCCGGCAACGTCCGCATTTCAGAAGTTGTTGCCCTTGCAGCAAGGCTGCACAGCATATACAACACCGGAAAAGCTTCTTTTGCTTCGGGCAATCCATGGTACCAGCCGTATGTTGATTATGCGGTTGACAACGGAATAATTTCAAAAAACAGATTTGAGGATTACAATACATATGCCACTCGTTATCAGGTTGCTGAAATACTTGCATCAGCGCTTCCGGCCTCGGCTTTCCCCGCTATCAACGATATAAATACGGGCGATATTCCAGATGTTTCTCTGGAAATGCCATATGAGTGCGTATATGTCCTATACAGGGCCGGAGTACTCACAGGCAAAACAGCGGAAGGAAATTTCTGTCCGGCAGACAATGTTCTGCGGAGCGAGACGGCGGCTATTGCAACACGCATAGCAGACGAAAGTCTTAGAGTTAAGTTCTCAGTTCAGCCTTCGAACGGAGGGACCGCGGCAGAATACCTGCGTTCGGCGGTAAAGCTTGGGCGTGAAACGATTTCTTTGGCACTGGAGCACTATAAAGCCGCATATGCCGCTCCCAACGGTGGCAATGTACTTACGTTGCTTTCAAAAGCCAAGGAATACGCGACACTGGCTGCTGACTATTCAAAAAAAGCCGCAGAGCTATGCAAGTCCGATTCTTTGTATTCCTCATCATATAACGATATTTACAGCTCGTATCTTGGCTGTCTTTCCGCCGCCGACTATATCACTAAACTTGCAGCGGCTCCCGCAGCACCTGGGGCAGACTGGGATTCGGCATACACTCTTCTTACCGGGTGTGGGGAAGCTCTTTCGAGAGCTGCCGAAAAAATCGGAAGCTCCAAATGACTTTATCTTCAGCAATTTGGGTGTTTTGAACAACTAAAATTTTTTGGATACCGTCTGTTTAGGCGGTATCTTTTTTATTTTTTTGCTTTTTGTGCATACAAACATACATATTGGGGCGCAATGTGCGCTAAGGTTGAGAATTGTTTTTAAGGAGGGCAAAATTATATGGCAAGCACAAACAAAACAGCCAATCTCGGACTTAATCAGTGGGTTCTGAGCGATCCTGTGCTTATGGAAGACTTTAATGCGGATAACCTTAAAATCGATGCAGCCGTAAGCGCAAATCCTTATGTAAAGCTTCTGAGCATCACCACGACGGCAGATGCTCAGCAGGTAGATCTTGACGTTTCGCTTGTCGATTTTTCAAGATACTCTATTATCCAGGTAATAACGGATGCCTCGGTGACTCCGGTAAACAAAGCATCCTATATCTTTGCCAGAATAAACAACAGCGGCGGCATAGAAAGGCAAAGCCTGACCACTTCTACAATGGTAAACCAAAACTATGTGAGCCGCAGTTCTGCAAATACTTTAGAAAATTACCGCTGTACTATAAAAATGGAGATTTCCGGGATTTTTTCAAACACATCAAATTATTTTCTGCGTGTGCGCACTTCAAGCGCGACATGGAGCAACGGCTATAACATTGAAGAAACTTTCTTTTGCATACCCTTTATAGCCGGAGCAAAGCCCATGAACATAAACTTCCTTTCTTCAAGCAGTGAAGCTTATATAAAAGCAGGTTCAAAATTCTTGGTCTACGGGGTGAAAATATGAAAATAAGCCTGTTGGTATGCAAACCTGACGGCACTCAGGTTATGGAAGAAAAAGAAGTTCCGGATACCTGGTTTTCCAGTGAAACCATTGAAACTTCAGAGCAGGAAGCTTCTCCAGAAGAAAACAGCAGTGAGCTTTCCAATTAAAAACAACAAATTTTATGGCAAGGTCATAAATAAGCCTGCCGAAAAGCCCTCTTAACCCGGGTTGGACTGTACCCGCGGAAACGGACAGTGAAAAAAGAGACCTCCTGTTGTAGAATAGAAACTACGACAGGAGGTCAATTTATGCCCAGAAAATATACAAAAGTAGAGTTACTAAGTGAAGAGGTGTTCCGGCGAAAGGCAGATCAGTGAAACCAACCGAGAAATAGCAGAAAG
>JAAYWX010000047.1 GCA_012516225.1 Clostridiales bacterium | reverse complement strand
CATCAGGTTTGGACTTTTCGGAGAGCTTTTTCGGATTGTTGTTTTTAGTTATTTTTTCTGTAAGAATTCGTTCCTTAGGCGCGTATTTCCCGGAAGTACCTTTTCCGGAAGCAAGACTTCCCCTTACTTCCATTCTTCTATTCTCCCCAAAATTAAATCAGTTTCCGTCCGACATTTTGTTTTCCTCAGCTAAAATCATCTTTTTAACCATCTGCCCTCCGATGGGACCGCCCTGAGCACCGTTGAGCTTGGCGGGGACATCACCTTTATAATGGTCGTTGTTTTCTTTTACATAATGGGTCATGCCGATTTCAGCGGCGGCCTCCATCTTCAGGCTGTTCAGTTTTCTGCTTATATCTTTTCTGCTCATATTTTTATCTCCTTAACAAATATCTCGGTAATATTATTTGTTTTAAAAGAACGTTTATTCATAGTATATAAGCATAAAGAAGAACGGAGGCATTTTGACGGGCTGAAAAAATATTTAAAGAATCCGATATGCAGGAAACTTCCGGCTGCCAAATGAGAAAACTGCTGCCGGTGTTTTGCTTGCGGACTTTAGTTATGAAAATCTAAGTAGCAGGAGTTTATGTAGTCCGATTATGGGTATTTCCGCGGTTTAAAAGAATTTTTCAGAAAGCTACGCGGAATTGATGATAATGTACAAAACGGCAAAGAAAATAAGTGTGCCTTTTATAGATATACAAGTATTGATTTTTATACAAAAAAACTGTAAAATCAATGTTGCTTAGACAACAGTTGTCCAAGCAACAAAGGAGGCGAGTAAAATGCTGATGAGCAATTTATCGATTATAGTAAGAGGAGGGCAGGTATACTGTACCCGCAAGCTGTCAGAATACGGACTGAACGCAGGGGAGCAGTATATCCTTATGTACCTAATGGGGCACGAGGAATCAAACCAGGATTCGATTGCAAAATTTTTTATGCTTGATAAGGGTGCGGTTGCGAGAACATTGGCAAAGCTTGAGTCCAAGGGATTTATAGTGCGCAAGGTAAACGACGATAATCAGCGCGAGAAGGTCATAAAGCTGACGGAAAAATCTTTTGAAATGAGAGATGTACTGAACGGCCTGCTTGCGGAGTGGAACGAGCTGATGTTTGACGGAATCTCGGATGAAGAGATAAGTTCTTTTGAAAATATCGTAGAAAAAATTGCGGCAAATATTTCTCAAAAATTATAGGTTATGGGGGAGAAACCAATATGAAGGGAAAAACGGTCCGAAAACAAAGCCTTGCGCTTATATCGGTTATTTATCTTGCGGGTATTTTTATGGGTGCTATAGATACCGGCATTGTAACCCCGGCAAGGACAATAATCCAAAATAATTTGCAGGTGGACGACAAAACCGGTATTTGGATGCTGACAATCTATACGCTTGCCTATGCTGCCAGCATACCTGTAATGGGGAAACTTGCGGACAAATTCGGCAGAAAAACAATTTATATTACAAGCATTTTCCTTTTTGGCATTGGATCTTTGCTGTGCGGTCTTTCCCGTTACGCACAGAGCTTTGGGCTTATGCTGACGGCAAGAGCTGTTCAGGCGATTGGCGGCGGCGGGATTATGCCGGTTGCAACCGCAGAGTTCGGAACATCATTCCCGCCTGAAAAGCGGGGGATGGCCCTTGGGCTTGTGGGAGGAGTGTACGGAATAGCGAACATATTCGGCTCGCTTGCCGGAAGCGCGATTTTGGATGCGTTCGGAACAGAAAACTGGCAGTACATCTTTTTCATCAATATTCCCATTTCCGTATTTATCATTTTTGCAGGACTCTTTGCACTGCCAAACCATAAGGAGGAAAGCGTCAAAAAAATAGACGGATTGGGAACGCTCGTGCTTGTAACGATGGTGGTTTCTCTTCTGTACGGGCTGAAAAAGATAGATTTTTTCAATTTCACTGATACCTTGACAAGTAAGGGAACTTATCCTTTTCTCTTGATATTTGCGGCGCTTGTCCCCGTATTTATTTTAATTGAGAAAAAAGCCGAAGACCCAATAATGAATCTGTCCTACTTTAAAAACCGAAAGATTATTACAACGCTTGCGGTAGCATTCGCATCCGGATTTGTTATGATGGGGATTGTATTTATACCGCAGTTCTGCGAAAATTCATTAAAAGTTCCCTCCGGCGACGGCGGTTATTTTACGGTTATACTCGGGCTTCTTTCGGGCGTATCTGCTATGCTTTCCGGCAGACTGATAGACAAAGTCGGAGCAAAGATTGTTCTTATATTGGGCTTTTCCATATCAATAGCCGGAGCGCTTTTTTTGATACTGGTTGCTGCAGCACATCCGGATATGGCAACCGTTGTAATAAGCCTTATGCTTCTTGGCTTCGGCATGGGGTTTACAATCGGTGCGCCGATAAACTATATGATGCTTGAAAATGTGGACGAGAATGAATCAAATTCGGGGCTTGCAACTCTTTCGCTCATACGTTCGATAGGTACTTCCGTCGCTCCTGCGATTTTGGTGGGATTCCTTGCAAATGCCGGTGCGTCAGTCCGTACAAATCTTATGCCCGTGCTGCCGGATGAAATCAATATGCCTCCGCTTCCTTATGTTCAGGATATTTCAGAAAAAGTGGAAAGACTGAAGGCTGACCCGGCTATGGCGGACATGGCGGATGATATTAAGATTCCAGATCTTGCATCCATGCAGACGGTAAAACTGGACTTCAGCGGGAAAAGCGGCAATTTTAAAATGAGTGAAGATGTAACAGAGAAACTGAAAAGTTCGGATGTAACTACTATTGTCGAAGTAACCCAATATATGGCGGAAACTATGTTCGATGAAATGTCACCGCAGATTGTTTCAAACATACAGGGAGGTATTGATTCTGGAATAGAAGGGATAAGCGCAGGAATAAGCGGGATAGATAAAAGCATTGCCGAGGTGCGTTCCGGATATGATGGAATAGGGCGCGCTATAAGCGGCATGAAACAGGCGGTATCCGCCCAAAGCGCCGCGCTTGCGCAGATGCGCTCGTTGAGCGCGTATATTTCGCAAATGCCTGCCGGAGCGGCGGTTTCAGGTATGAGCATTGCAGATATGATTCCGGAAGAGGTGAAAGCCGGAATGCCCCGAAGCGCGCTGGAACAGCTATCGGGAATTAAGTCCGCCGAAGAACTCAATGCTAAAATCAGTGAAATGCAGAGCACAATAGAAACACTTAACAAAAAGATAAACACCGCTGCTTGGAACCGTGTTCAGATGGAAACCGCAATGAGGCAGATGGCGGCAGCCAAAACTGAAATGCAGAGCCTTGCCGATGAAATGGTGGCGCTGAAAGAAGCTGTCCCGGGCGCGTTTGAAAAGGCAAAGCAGGACTATATAGCTAAAATTGACAAACGTTCCGGGGAAATAGAAAAAGTTTACCAAGATGCCGTTAACGAAGGCTACAAGTCTATCTATCTTAGCGTGGCCGTTTTTGCCGCAATAGCTATTCTGCTTCTGCTTTTCTATAGGAAAGAGTCTCCGGATAAACAAAAAGTTTAGAGAATATGAACCACAGAATCTGAACATACGGAACACAAAATCCTCCCTCTACGATTTTTCGCAAGGGAGGATTTTTTATAACGGCGTAAAGGATTTACTGAGAAAAGATTTCTTCATTGACCGAGATTTCTTTAGGCGGAAGATCGCGGCTTTGCTTTATGCACCAGACTGTTACGGATGAAATTACCACCACTCCGCCCAAGAGCGCAAAGGTTCCCGGCTTTTCTCCGCTGAAGATATACACCCATACGGGATTCAGCAAGGGTTCAACCGCTCCGAGCAGGGAGCAGGCGAGAGGAGGACAGTTTTTGCTTGAAAGGGTCAGAAGAATATATGGGATGCCGAGCTGAAATATGCCAAGGGCAAGTATGCATAAAACAGAGGAAAAGGAAATAGAAGCGGGGACAATAAACATAACTGGCACACCGAACAAAGCTGTAAAAATATGTCCGAGGAGCATACCGCCCATACGGGCTTGTTCATCAGCCTTGCCTATGGCAAGATACATTCCCGCCACAAAAACTCCGGAGAGTATCGCTGTAAAATTGCCAGCAAGATAGCCGGGCTGCAACCTGTCAAAAAAGAAAAGAGCCATACCGCACATTGTCACAAAAACGGCGGCAATGTCTGCACGGCGAAATTTTTCCCGATACAGAATTGAAGAAAAAACCATGAGAAAAAGAGGGGAGGTGAACTGAAGAACAATCGCGTTTGCTGCCGTGGTTAATTTGTTCGCAAGTACAAAAGCGAAAAATGTCATGCACATCAAAGCCCCTATGAGAAAAGAGCGGGGTGTGAACTTATATTTTACTTTCCATACCTTGAAAAATATGAGTACAGTTGCGGCGGCTATCAGACTCCGCCATCCGGCAATTGCAAAAGGATTCCATGGAATAAGCTTGATAAAAATTCCGGCGGTGCTCCACAGTGCCGCACACGACAGCATTTGCAGTATGGCTTTGCGTTTGGGATTCATAGGTTTACCTCGTAAAAATAAAAAGTATTTTAAATAATACCATACTTTGGCGAAAACGCAAGTCAAGTACAGATAAAAATCCCGGGGGCATTAAGGGATACATGGGAATAAAAATAAAAGGCACTGCCTCGTTAAGACAGTGCCGCGTACCGCTCTTAGACATTTCTGACATCGGAACGATACTTGAAGCGCGAGAGAAGGAGAACTCATAATACCGGAAAAGGCCTGGGTCATTGGAGGAGCGAAGCAGCTATCTATCTCTATATTTTCTCTCTATATGTACCACCCATTACTCCCCCGTCAGCAAGAGGAACCGGACATGATCAGGATCCAAAAGAATGGGAGTGATAAAAGGTAATGCTCCGCAGTTTGTTGAACACTCAGGTCTGCGCAGTATTGATAAAATAGTCTGCTCATATCTCATCGTGGCTACATTATATCAGAACATTAAAAAAAAGGAAGAGCCTGTGGCGCTTTGGCAATGACAAATCAGATGTCACATAATGTGACAAAATGTTTGATATCATCATATGAAACTGCTATAATATGCCGCGGAGGGAGAATGGATGAAATTTTGCGAAAAATTGGATTTTCTTATGAAACTAACAAGCACGTCTAACAGTACGCTCGCTCTTCACTCGAAGATCGATGCTTCTTATATAAGCAGGCTCAGGAGAGGGGAGAGAAGTGCACCGAAAAACGAGTTTTGCATAAAGGCTATGGCGGCATATTTTGCAAAACACTGCGAGCACGATTATCAGCAGAAAGCACTTACGGATATGCTTAGAATAGCCCCCGGCTCATATGATGAGGCGGAATTGACAGAACTTATTTCACAATGGCTTTCGGATAGCAGGAAGGAGTCGGCAACCGTCGAATGCCTCTTATCACGTATTGCAAATTTAAAATCGAAACAGATGTTTCCTGAACCGGGCAGCGTACAGGACGAGGCACGAGCCGAATGCCATAAAAGCGAGGTATCCATATATTACGGAATAGACGGGAAGAGACAGGCGGCTATTGATTTTTTGACAGATATACTTGCCAAAGACAAGCCTGTTACCCTGCTTTTGCTAAGCGAAGAGGCAACGGACTGGATGGCGGAGGATCGAGAATTTGCCGTTAAGTGGGCGTCCATGATGGTTGAGCTTGTAT
>JAAYWX010000046.1 GCA_012516225.1 Clostridiales bacterium | reverse complement strand
GTAAAGTGGATAGGTATAGCGCTGATACCCATAGGCGCAGCACTTGCCGTGAAGGAAATTGTCTGGCTGGGCAGAAGTGTTGAGGAAGGTGTTGTTTCAACAGTAGGCGCGCTTGTGGGAATGATACCCGAGGGTCTTTACCTTTTGACGAGTATAGCGCTTGCCGCTGCCGTTGTAAGGCTGGCGCAGAGAAAAACTCTTGTCCATGATATGAACTGCATTGAAACCCTCGCCCGAGTCGATACGCTTTGCGTAGATAAGACAGGTACTATTACAGAGAATAAGATGATAGTTGAGGACATATGCCTGCTTTGCGAGGACAGGTTTATTGAGGACGATATAAGAATGATAATGTCGGACTATGTATATGCAATGCAGGACGATAACGATACTATGGCTGCTCTGCGAAAATATTTTAACGGGGAACACAGACAGACTGCAATCGAAACCCTTCCGTTTACTTCTGCAAGAAAATACGGCGGCGTATCTTTCCACGATGATGAAACCTATCTTCTCGGTGCTCCGGACGTCATTTTGGGTGAAAGATACAGCGAGTTCAGTGAAAAAATAGAGTTTTATTCAAAAAAAGGCTGCCGCGTCCTCTTGCTTGCGCTTTACGACGGCAGACTTTCGGACGAGCAGCTTACTGCTGAGCTTATGCCGCTTGCTCTCGTGCTTCTTGCAAATAAAATAAGGAAGAACGCGCCCGAAACATTCAGATATTTTGAAAAACAGGGAGTAACTATAAAAGTTATTTCCGGAGATAATCCGATTACTGTATCTGAGGTGGCAAAGCGGGCGGGAATAGCAAATGCGGACAGATATATAGACGCTCGCACACTAACAGACGATAGGCAGATCAGAAAGGCTGCATCTGAATATACCGTTTTTGGCAGAGTTACCCCCGAGCAAAAAAGAAAGCTGGTTCGGGCATTGAAGGCTGACGGGCACACAGTGGCAATGACGGGAGACGGAGTAAACGATGTTCTCGCCTTAAAAGAAGCCGACTGCAGTGTCGCAATGGCTTCCGGCAGTGATGTTGCGTGTCAGGTTTCACATGTTGTTCTGCTAAACTCAAACTTTGCATCTATGCCGTCAGTAGTTATGGAGGGCAGAAGGGTTATAAACAACATTGAGCGAAGCGCCTCTCTCTTCCTTGTAAAAAACATTTTCTCGTTTGTTATGGCGATAATCACTCTTATTTTTACCCTTCCTTATCCGCTGACTCCCGCACAGCTCAGTTTAGTAAGTTCGCTGTGCATAGGTATACCGTCTTTTGTCCTTGCTATGGAGCCTAACGAAAACATGGTAAGGGGCAAATTCTTGCGGAACGTAATTTACCGGGCTTTGCCGGGAGGGCTGACAGATATTATACTTATCGTCGGCGTTATACTTTTCTATATAGCCTTTTATTTCCCGACCGAGGAAATGTCAACGATATGCGCGATAATAATTGGAGTTGTGGGACTTTTGTTTTTGCACAGAATTTGCATTCCGTACAATAAAATCAGAAGACTGCTTATTATCTCAATGAGCATTACATTTATTCTAATGATTGTTTTCTTCAGGGATTATTTTACTCTTACAAAGCTGACATTTTCATCTTTTCTTGTACTCGCGGTGTTTTCATTCCTCGCTTATCCGCTTATGAAAACAATTGCGTATGGTTTGGGGAAACTTGAAAGCCGCCGTGCGGATCCGAAAGCGCTTTCGGCGAAAAAACAGGGCCGTCATTCGGCGGTCTCAAAAAGAAATTCACTGTAATATGAAAAATCCAAAAGCCGGATAAAAATATCCGGCTTTTGGATTTTGATATTCTCTTGACTAACTTTACAAAAACTTAACACAAAATTTGTACAATATTCATTGATTAGGGGCTAAAGTCGTGGTAATATCTATCATAGATAAAAGGAAAGGAGATGATATAGTGAACAAAGATTTAAGAAAAAATGACATTGATGACTTCATTTACGGAAGCACCGTAACAGTACCCAGCGACAGGTAACTGTCACTCAGATTTTTCTCCGCAGGCGCGGTTTTAAATATATGGCACTGACGATGCGTTCCGGATGCATACGAGCAAAGGGAACGCGGTTTTTGTTTTTACGGTGATTTTTCCGTAAATAATCCCGCAGGCAGATAAAAATTTTACGCACATCAGACAAATGAATTTATTGTCCGTTTTCGGAGCATGCAGGCTGAGTTTCGGCCTGCATGCTCTTTTTTTATTGTTTTAAAAGGCAGTAATCCGAGTATGCAAGGTGTGGCAGATAAGGGTTATGTATTGATGGGCTTGAGGAGATTTTCAATCGGCGTGGTCCTGAAATAATTTTCCACATACTTCTGAATATTGATAAGTTCGCTGCTTTTTTCCGCATTCCGAGGAGTGCAAAAGTAGAGAAAACCTCGTTCCGGCATAATCACCCTTCTAAGAACTATTTCCGGATTTGTCACTCTTGCCGCCATTGTTTGGGTAAGGGGCGCTATACCGATGTTTTCTGTCATTGAGTTAATAAAATTCAGATTATTGCTCGAGGATATGATCACTCGAAGGTGTATTCCGGTTTTAAGACAGAAATAATCCATCATTCTTCTTATTGCATTTTCAGGAACGCCGGTTATCAGATTTTCTCCATCAAGAGCTGAAAATTCTAACGGTGTTTTGCTTGAGGCAAACGGATGACTTTTATGCATTGCGATAACCATTTCACCTTCGATCAGCGGAGCGCATTTTATAATCTTCTGGTCAAGAGGTGTAACCAGAAAAGCTGCGTCGATTTCTTTTTTTATCAGTTTTTGTATGCATGTTTCCTGCGACCATTCTTCAATTTCAAGGTTCAGCTTTGGGTGCTGCTTCTGATAATCAAACATGAAATCGGAACTCACGCTGTTTGTTATTCCATAGGCAAATGCAACCGTATAGAAATGCCTTATAGTTTTTTTGTAGTCCTTGAGTGCATTCTGTGCGTTCAGATACTCGTCATACATGCCCTTAATATGAGGATATAGCAATCTGCATATATCGGTTGGCTCGACTCCCGTATTTGACCGGTTAAACAGCACCACATCGAGTTCGCTTTCAAACGCCTTGATCTGTCGGCTCAGACCCTGCTGTGAAATATACAGCTTTTCACTTGCTCTGGAAAAATTTTTTTCCTGATAAAGACAAATGAAAGATTCAATAACTTTCAACTGCAATTTCAACACCGCCTTTAAATATTCCTTTTGCAATATCAAAGCGCTAACATGGGCAACACTTAGAAAAATATGCCAATACGGACAACACTTAGCAAATACAGAGTACAACAGTTCGTTGTTAATGTCCATAAACAAATTGTAAAATCGGTACATCGGTTTGTTGTAGTTGCACTAAAATCAATTGTTTTACAAAACAAAAATTTCCTATTAGCATACTAAACGGAAGATTTGGCTGAAACCTGCTTCGAGCCGAATTTTTTAAAACATTAGAAGGAGAGAAGCAAACTCATGAGTAAAATCGTTACACGAGCATGCGTCATTGGCTCCGGTGTCATGGGTGCAAACATTGCGGCCTTGCTTGCAAGCGTTGGAATGCAAGTTACCTTGCTGGACATCATCCCATTCAACGGCCTTGACGAAAAGGAAAAGGCCGCAGGTCTTACTGAGGATAGCCCCGAATTCCGCAACCGCCTTGTTAACAACGCGATAGCGAATCTTCAGAAAGACAAGCAAATGCCTCTTTTGAGCAAAAGCGCTATAAAGAACATCCGCGTTGGCAACACCACAGACAACCTTGATCTCATGGAAGACGCGGACTGGATCATCGAAGTCGTTGTAGAACGTCTTGACATCAAAAAGAACGTCCTTAAGCAGATTGCTGCTCACTCCAAACCGGACGCGATTATTTCTTCCAACACATCCGGCATTTCCATTACAAAAATTGTTGAGGACATGGACGACAGCTTCAAGTTACGTTTTATGGGCACACACTTTTTCAATCCTCCGCGCTGGATGGGGCTGTTCGAAATGATTCCCACTCAGTGGACATCAAAGGAGACCATTGAAACAATGGCGCATGTCGGCGGAGATATTCTGGGCAAGACCTGTGTTTATGCTAAGGATACACCGAATTTCGTCGGCAACCGTATCGGCTGTTTTGGTGCGGCTCAGGTAATGCAGCTCACTGAAAAATATGGCTATGATCTTTCAACTGTTGACTACATAACAGGACCGGTAATGGGTCATCCGAAATCCGCAACCTTTGGCACAGGAGATTTGGTGGGCATCGACATTATTGCAAATGTTTCCAAGAATGTCATTGATTCATCCAAAGATGAAAAAGAAATTGCTGACTACACATTACCTTCATATGTTGTTGAGCTTATTGAAAAAGGCTTTCTCGGAAATAAAACAAAACAAGGGTTTTACAAGAAGGAAGTTGTTGACGGGAAGAAAGTAAAGTACCAGTGGAACTACAAGACCCATGATTATGAACCTGTTGAGGATAAAGTTTCTCTTGATACCGTAAAAGCTGCTCTTAAATCTGACAATAAGTATGCTGCAATGTGTTACGGCGAAGAGAAGGAATGCAAATTTTATTGGGATTGCATCAAAGGCATTTGCCTGTACAGTGCAAAGCTTGTCCCCGAAATAGCCGATGATTTCCGTGAAATCGACAAGGCAATCAGAACCGGTTACAACTGGGAGGACGGCCCCTTCCAGATATGGGATAAGATCGGAGTAAGGAAATCCGTTGAAAGAATGCAGGCGGAAGGCGAAGCAGTCGCTCAGTGGGTTTTGGATATGCTTGCAAGCGGAAAGGAAACTTTCTATACCCCTGAAGATGCCAAGAGTCCATATATTAAGCTCTGCAATACGAATGTAATCTTAGAAAATGATGATTGTTCTCTCCGCGACATTGGAGACGGTGTTCTTGACCTTGAGATTCACTGCACAGGCAACGCTATCGGGCCTAATGTCGGCGATATCGTTTTTGCGGGCATTGAGAGAATGGATAAAGAAGACTGGAAAGGCATGGTCATCTGCAATGAAGGCAAGATGTTCTCCGCGGGTGCCGACCTTCTGACCATCTGGAGCCTTGGCTGCGACAAGAAGTTTGACGAGCTTGAAAAACTTATCCGCAAGCTTCAGAGCGCGACCAGCGCAATGAGATATTCCAAAAAGCCCATAGTTGCCGCTCCTTTCGGACAGACTCTCGGCGGCGGCTGCGAAGTTATGATGCACTGCACCACGGCAGTTCCTTTTGTTGAAACGTATTCCGGACTCGTTGAAGTCGGCGTCGGACTTATTCCTGCCGGAGGCGGAACCACCGAGCTTACCCGTCGCCTTATGGAGCGCTGTTTCGGTGATGCAAAAACCGATAGATATAATGCTATTAGAACAGCATTCCAATATATAGCTACAGCCAAGGTTAATATGTCAGCATATGAAGCAATTGAAAACGGCTATCTCTCCAAGGGCACTTTCGTCGAAATGACAAGAGAGAAACTCATCAGTTCAGCAAAGCGCGAAGTTCTGACTCTATCTGAAAGAGGCTATATGCCTCCTGTTAAGCAGCCGGTCAAGGTTGTAGGTGAATTTGGATACGGTATGCTTCTTGCCGCTATTGAGATGGCACGGGGCAGCGGACAGATGTCTGAACACGACGAGTATATCAGCAAGTTCATTGCACGCGCGATTACCGGCGGCGATGTTCCTTATGGAACTGAAATGTCTGTTGACCAGCTCCACGATATCGAATGCGAGGGCTTCCTTG
>JAAYWX010000045.1 GCA_012516225.1 Clostridiales bacterium | reverse complement strand
GCGTTTATGCTGTCCGGCTTTTTTAAATATCTTTGCTGAGGATTGATTCTGCCTTCTCAAGGTTGTTGGCGGCATTTTTTCTGGAAAGCCGCTTATCAACGGATTCCTTGATAAGGACAGACATTATGGAGCAGACAGGAACCGCAAGAATCATACCGAGTACGCCGCCTATGCTTGCTCCGATCATAACTGAAATCAATACGAGAATTCCGGGAAGCCCCACGGACTTGCCAACGACTCTGGGATATATAAGGTTTCCTTCAATTTGCTGGAGAACAATGAGAAACAGCACAAAAAGCAGAGCCTTCGTAAACGACTGGGAAAGTGAAAGCAGAGCACCGAGAATGCCGCCTATCCAAGCACCGAAAATAGGTATCAGCGCCATAATTCCCACTACGGCAGAAGTTGCGGTCGGATAAGGGAAACGGAAGATCAGCATTCCTATAAAACACAGCATACCAAGAATCATAGCTTCGGTAAGCTGTCCCGTAACGTAATTGCGGAAAGATACTTTAGTTATTGTTGCAACTCTGAATATGCGGGAAGAAACTCTTTCAGATAAATATGCCTTGATGAAGCGGGACATAAACAGTTCTATTTTTTCTTTCTGCATTAGAACGTAAATGGAGAGAATCAGCCCCACAAGGAATTTCGCAAATCCGCTCAGAACTGATAACGCAGTATTCGCAATATTGCTTAACGCTCCGCTTTCAAATGCGTTTTGGATGTATTCTTTCGCCTGCACTAAAAGATCGGTCCACTCGGAGAGCTTGCCTGTCGGTATTCTGAAATCTACTTCATATCGCGCAAGAAGGTCGTTTGCGCTATTTATAAGGTTGGCAATCGTACCCGGCAGTGTGTTTGCCAATATAGTAAGAGCTTCTTCAATTTCAGGAATAACAAGGAGGAGAAGAAGGGCGATAATTCCGGAAACAATTATAAGGGACGCAAAAATTCCCAGCCCGCGGGCGGCAGATTTTCCACTCTTCGGGTTGCGTTTCGCTATTGACCCGAACATCTTGGTTTCAAGTGTCATAACAAGGGGGTCAAGTACGAAAGCAATACACAATCCAATAATAACCGGAGTAAGAATTTTAAAAAATTTTAATATTGCGCCCCATACTGTGCCGAGATTGATAAGTCCTATACAGAACGCAACCGTAGAAAAAAGAATCAGGATTATTTTAGTTGTATTCTTTTTATTTAGTTCCATTTTTCTCCTCCAAGTCAGGATGAAAGCTGTCCGCCGTGCCTGCCTGAATTTGCGTTAAGCTCACGCTGGCCGGCTTCGTTTGTATACAGGCTTTTTCTGTAAACAACGAAACGGCAGTATGTAAATTCCGTTGCGAGATTTATAAGCATGGTGCCTATCAGGACTATGTAGCCGTTCCAACCGAAATCCGTAAGCCTGACAGTCCACCATATGGAAAGCGGAGTGAACACAAGGTAATAGCAGAAAACTTTCAGCATGGCGGCAGATACATTTGCTGCGGATTTATAGGTGAATCTGCGGTTTAAGGTGAAGTTCCACAGACCGGAGAGAGCCAGGGCAATGAAATATGTAAGGCCGTATTCGTTGCCGAATATTTCGTCAAGACTGGTATAACTGTCTATTCTCGTAAATTCATGCAGAATGAAATATGAACCGAATTCTATAAGTCCGGCGGAAATAGAAAAGAGGACAAACTTTACCGCAAGCCAAAAATTTTGCTTAGAGCTGAGTTCGGGCTGAGAGATATTATCCATATTATCCATATCTTTAGAACAAACCTCCAAAACCGGAAAGTTTTCATATTGACCGTTGCGGAACATCCGGTATATTTATGCAATTTTATACCCTGCAAGGAAAAATAGCAAGGGAAAGAATGCTTTAAAAGATAAACGCATTTCCTAAAATTCTTGATTTTTATGTTAAAGTTAGTTATCATCAAATGTAACTTGCATGTGCTGACGCATAATACAATTATATAAATTTTATCCCTATACGCACAATATAAAACCGCAGAGCACGAGGAAAGATACAAAGAAAGGACGACAGGGGAAATGCAGCAAAAAGCAGATATTCTCATCGCACAGGAAACGCTGCCTCAAAACATAACAGAGGTGGCAAAAAACTGCGGAATAGATGAAAAATATATAGAACAATACGGAAGATATAAGGCTAAAATAGATCTTTCCCTGTTGAATGAAACGGACAGGTCTGACGGAAAGCTTATTCTTGTAACTGCAGTTACACCTACTCCAGCCGGAGAGGGGAAAACAACCACTACTGTCGGATTAGCTGATGCGCTCCGCAGAATAGGCAAAAAATCTGTGGTTGCCCTTAGAGAACCGTCTCTCGGACCGGTTTTCGGAATCAAAGGAGGTGCAGCGGGCGGCGGGTATGCACAGGTTATTCCGATGGAAGATATCAACCTCCACTTTACGGGAGACTTTCATGCCGTAGGAGCCGCAAACAACCTGCTTGCCGCAATGCTGGACAACCATATACATCAAGGGAATTCTCTTGGAATAGACCCGCGGAAAATAACATGGAAGCGTGCCGTCGATATGAATGACCGCCAGCTCCGATTTGTTG
>JAAYWX010000044.1 GCA_012516225.1 Clostridiales bacterium | reverse complement strand
TGACCCTTCCATGGGGGGGACTGGCTTTGATTTCGGGGATATTTTCGGAGATCTCGGAGATCTTTTCGGCGGTATATTCGGCGGCGGCAGGCAACAGCGTCAAAACGGTCCCATACGCGGGGAAAATATACACGCAAGTATAACCATCACTTTTGAGGAAGCTGCATTCGGATGTGAGAAAGAGCTTTCTATTGCCCGTGTGGAAGACTGCCCAGACTGTAAAGGAACCGGTTGCACGCCGGGCACCACCGCAGAAATCTGCCCGAACTGCAAGGGCAACGGCGTTGTACATCAGCAGCAGCGTTCTCCTTTCGGAATAATATCTACAACAACTACTTGTCCCAACTGCAAAGGTTCCGGAAAGATAATACATCAGCCCTGCACCGCCTGTCACGGAACCGGTTCCGTACGCAGACAGCGCAAAATTTCTGCAAGTATTCCGGCTGGGATAGACAACGGTCAGACAATTGCGTTGCGCGGGCTTGGCAGCGCCGGCAAAAACGGCGGTCCTATGGGCGATCTTCTTGTAACTGTAAGCGTTAAGCCTCATCCAATTTTCAAAAGGGACGGCACCTCCGTTTTGTATGAACTCCCCCTTTCATTTGTTCAGGCGGCACTTGGCGCCGAAGTGGATATTCCTACTCTTGACGGAAAAATAAAATACACTATTCCGGAAGGAACTCAGACGGGAACGGTATTCCGGCTTAAGGATTATGGCATTCCCCATATCCGCGGCAGAGGGCGCGGAGACCAGTTTGTAACTGTAAAGGTGGTTACGCCGGAAAACCTCGGCGAAGCACAGAAAGCAATTCTCCGCGAATTTGCGAGAGCTACAGGCGAAGCTGTTCCGCTTTCCTCTGAAGCCCCGACGAAAAAGAAACACAAAAAGTTTTAAAAAAGCCCCGCAAACGGCTATACCGTCTGCGGGGCTTTCGTTTATTGCCCAAATTTTTGCCTAAACCGTGCTGTGCATAAGATCTACTGTTTCGAATTCTCCGGATTTTCCGTTCTTTCACACATCGGCTTATCGCCCTTTGCACTGTGAAAAGCACGGCATGCATCGCAGTTCCCGTGCCTGTCGCACTTTATGTTCGGACAAACGCATTTTTTATCTATTTCCATCATCTCACCTCTGCAGCGTTCTACTCTACACTCAGAAGGATCTTCTCAACGCGCTGCCCGCTTACTTCAAGGACTGTTATCGTTAAGTTCTCAAAAGTAAAGCTGTCACCGCACTCGGGAAACCTTCCGAACCTTTCTATAGTCCACCCTCCAACGGTAGCACTATCCGTGTCAAAGCTGTCCTCGCTCCGGTCGATAATCTCAAGGAAGTCGCTCATATTCATATCCCCGTCAAGTTCGAACAAGTTCTTGTCATGTTCAATCATTTCAGGTTCGACTTCGTCTGTTTCGTCCCATATATCGCCTACAAGCTCCTCGAGAACGTCTTCCATGGTGACGACACCCATCGATCCGCCGTATTCATCCGTAACAATAGCAAGATGTGTCCTGCTCTTTCGCATCTCGGCGAGAACCGCCGGAAGCTTCACTGTTTTATAAACATAGCATGGTTTTATAAGAATGGGTCTTATATCGATCTTTTCGGAATTTGAAATCGCCTTGAAAAAGTGGTTAAGATAAAGCACACCGATTATATTGTCTATGCTGTCTTCATATACCGGCAGTCGGGAATAGGGCGATTTATCGATAATCTCCATAATTTCATCCCAGTCGTCATCTATATCGATAGCAAGCATATCCACCCGGCTGGTCATGACCTCGCTTGCGGATATTTCCGCAAAATCCAAAGCCGCCTGAAGGAGTTCGCTTCGATCTTCATCTATTACTCCCTCGTCTTCAACTGTTTCAATTATAGAAAACAGCTCCTCGACGGCTGCCTCCTGCTCGTCTTCGGGTTTCTCGCCTTTAAACGGCTTCATAACCAGATTTGCAAGAGAAACAACTACAAACACAACCGGCTTTAGGATTATCATAAGAGCATACAAAACATGGGAATAATTGGTGGCCGTAGTGTTTGCATTTTTCTTCGCCACAATCTTCGGTATCGTTTCGCCGAAAATTATTATAAGAACCGTAATGCACACAGTACCTATTGTCGTTGCCAGCGCCGAATCTTCTCCTGCTATTAAAATAGCCATGATTGAAACGACAGAAGATGCGCCGATGTTGACAAGGTTGTTGCATATAAGAACCGTCGAAAGCATATCATCAAAGCTGTCGCATATTTTGCACGCAAGCCGTGCAGACTTGTTCCCGCTTTGAGCTGCGCTTTCAAGGCGCAATCTGTTTGCCGAGGAATATGCCATCTCACTGCTTGAACAGAAGGCTGAGAGCACTATAAATACCACAACCGCCACATAGTAGAAAGGAGAAATCATTTGCCGTCCCCCCCTTCTTCCGAGGCATCCGCAAGAATCCTTGCGTTTAGCTTTACAATTCTGTTATGCTGCATCTCCGAAACCGTAATCTGCAGTCCGTTATACACAAAGCTGTCACCGCAGGAAGGTATGCGTTCAAAGTGCTCATAAACCCATTCCCCAAGCAGCTTATGTTCAAAATCAAAGTCGTCGGGATCTTCAAACCCTACGAGCTCAAAGCTTTCTTCCACGCTAAGCTCCGGGTCAAGCTCATAGCTGCCGTCGGGAAGCAGTACGCTGAACTCCTTGACGTCGTCGTCTTCGTCCCATATATCTCCTACAAGTTCTTCAAGTATATCCTCCACAGTAACAATGCCAAGCGTTCCGCCGTAATTGTCCGTAATAATGGCCATATTTACCCGTTTGCGGCTCATTTCGGAAAGAAGCTCATCAATTCTGGTACTTTGGTGCGCAAAATGGACATCGTCAAGTACGGAGCGGATATCGAGAGATTCGCCCTGCTTAATATACGCCTTGATAAATTTTCTTATCTGAAGTACTCCTACAATATTGTCTATGTTTCCCTCATAAACAGGGAATCTGCTGTGCCGGGAAGCTTTGACGAAAGCGAGGATTTCTGGCACAGGCTTTTCTATATTAACGGCGGCGACATCCACTCGAGGCGTTATAATGCTTTCTGCAGTAACATCCGCAAACAACAGCGCGGAGTGTACAAGCTCACCGCGCTCCGCGTCAAGTTCGCCGTCATCTTTCATGTTTTCTATGATATCGTATAGTTCGTCTTCAGTAACCGTTACTTCCGAGTCACCTTTGGTATGTCTGGCTACCTCCCGACCTATAGCGGTAAGCACACAGGCAAACGGAGAGAAAATCCGCATAAAAAAACAGATAGACGGAGCAAGTGACAAAGAAAATCTGCTGCTGTATTTTTTTCCGATGCTCTTTGGGAGCATCTCCCCCACGAAGAAAACCACAAGAGTCGTAATAATCGTTGATAGCGTAACAGCTGACATTCCCCACTTTTTTGTGACGAGAACGGTAACCAGCGCTGCGGTAACGATATGTACGATATTGGTGCCTATAAGGATCGTTGTAATGGCCTTATCAAAATGATCCACTACATACAAGGCTTTCTTTGCCCGGCGGTCTCCCCTGTCAAGCTCCGATTTAACTTTTATTCTGCTGACGGATGAAAAAGCCGTTTCCGCCGTCGCAAAATACGAAGCGGTAAAAATAAGCATTACAATTACAAACCATGACAACCAACTGCCATCATCCATTGCGGACAATCACTCCTTAAAAATTAAAAAAATTAGGGCAAAACACCCTTTTAGCAAATTTAATTCTATCATGACGTATCAGTCAAGTCAATTGAGAGTTTGCGGCTTAATTTTTTAAATATTGCCAAAAAAACCTTTTTTGACGATAAAAGCGCATTATATACTTCGATTAAAATTCTGCCCTTCATTTATCGGCATAATCCTTTAAATTTAAGTTTTTCCCTTTATGTGGCAGCGCAGATGTGTTAAAATTAAAAAGACATTTTCTTGCCGATTAAACCAAATTTATATGCTACACACCGTAGGGAGAGATGCGGCTATGCTTAAACTTATACTCGGTCCCGCGGGAAGCGGGAAAACTTCAATGATAACAAACGAAATAAAGCGGAAGGCCTCCTCTGGTGAAGGCGGAATGATTATAATAGTCCCGGAACAGTACAGTTTCGAGGCCGAACGCGAACTGTGCTCTGTCTGTGGCGACAGCCTGTCGCTCTATGCCGAGGTGCTCAGCTTTTCGCGTCTTGCGGTTCGTGTATCACAAGAAACCGGCACCGGCGGCAGAACCGCAATCGACAAAGGCGGCAGGCTTCTCTGTATGTCCCTCGCGCTAAATGAGGTCGGCTCCCGTCTCGGCGTTTTTAAAGCCGCCCGCTACAAGCCAGAATTTCAAGCCGCCCTTCTCCAAACGGTTTCAGAGCTAAAAGCCTCGTGCATAAGTTCCGAAACTCTTTGCCGTGCGGCCGAGTCTTGCGGAAAAGCAATGTCTGAAAAACTGCGTGATCTTGCGCTTTGCCTTGAAGCTTACGAGGCTGTTCTCGAACAGGGCCATGCCGACCCGACGGACAAAATTCTCTATCTTGCGGAAACAATCGGAGAAAGCTCCATAGGTAAAAAAGGCTCCGTTTATGTAGACGGCTTTGTCGATTTTACCGGTGCGGAAATGCTGGTTTTAGAATCCATCATAAAAAATGGAGCGGATATAACCGTATGCCTTACCTGCGATGACCTTTACGGCGACAGTGAGCATTTTGCTCCGTCAAGAGCAGCGGCAAATAAACTTCTGCGTATAGCTTACAGATGCGGCATTGCTGCCGAAATCGTCCATGCGGAAATGGCACCGGAAAAAGCTCGTCCGCTTTTATTTTTTGCGGAAAACCTTTTCGGCTTTGCCTTAGGAAAGTCTGCAAACGAAAACAACTGCATAAGCCTTTTCAAAACAGACAGCATCCGCGCAGAATGCGAACTCGCCGCCGCAAGGTGCACCGATCTTGTGAGGGAAACCGGATGCCGTTTCCGCGACATAGCTGTAGCAGTACGCGGATTTGACAGCTATTCGGCGGTTCTTGAGGAAACTTTCAAGTTTTACGGAGTCCCGCTTTTCACCGCCCGCAGGACGAGCATACTGCAAAAGCCCATCCCTGCGCTTATATCCTCCGCCTTTGAAATTATACATGGCGGCTGGGATCTCGAAGATGTGCTCAGCTATATGAAAACAGGCCTGATCGGCATTTCTCAGAATGACCGTGATATACTTGAAAATTATGCAGTCTTATGGAATGTCCGCGGCTTTCTCTGGACTCGCGACAAACCTTGGACAATGCATCCAAAAGTGTTTGGATTTGACTTTGACGCAAGCAGCCTCAAACTTCTTGATAAAGTTGATTCGCTGCGCAGAACGCTTGCCGCTCCGCTGGCCGCTTTATCCGCAAAAGGCGAAAAAGCGCAGACCGCCGCAGAGCAAGCGAAAGCTCTTGCCGAATTTCTTGTGGAAATAGACCTTCCCGAAACTCTCTCAAAAAAGGCATTGGAGCTTGAAAAGTCCGGACGATCCCTTCTTGCGGCGGAATACTCTCAGCTCTGGGAAATCGTCGTAAAATCTCTCGAACAGACTTCCGCCATTCTCGGGGAAACAAGCATGACTCAGGAGCAATTTGCAAAACTCTTCCTGCTAACACTTTCACAATACGATGTTTCAGCCATTCCGGTGTCCTTGGACAGCGTATCTGCGGGTGATATGGACAGAATGCGCCGCCGGCACATAAAGCACCTTATAATTCTCGGCGCTTCGGATGACAGGCTGCCTTGTTCCGGATCCGATACCGGGCTGTTTTCATTGGATGAGCGCGACGAACTGAATGAACTTGGGATACCGCTCGGCGGCGGAACGGACGAACTCGCACGCGAATTTTGCCTTATTTACAACTGCGTGGCTCTGCCATCTGAAACCCTTACAATTTCATACAGCAGCTTTGACGAAAACGGGGCACAAGTACGGCCAAGTTTTCTTGCAGCAAGGGCAAAACTGCTTTTCGGCCTTGAGGAGAAAACCTTCGACTTGCTATCCGCAAGACTTCGGTCGCGTTCTCCCGCTTTTCTGCTCGCTGCCTCGCAGCGAAATGATGAGCTTTCAAAACTTGCTTACGCATACTTTTCCGAATCTGGCGAAGAAGGAAAACTTATGGATCTTAAAGAAAAAGCCCGTCAAAGTCGCCAAGATCTTTCCCCTGCCGCGGTTTCGGCCTTGTACGGGGATACGCTCCATCTTTCTCCCTCCCGTGCGGACGCTTTCTCCGCCTGTCAGTTTTTCTATTTTCTGCGTTACGGTCTTAAGCTAAGCGAGCGTGAGCAAGCCGGCTTCGAGGCTCCCGAACTTGGCACATTTATGCACTATGTTCTTGAAAATGTCGCGAATGAGATCGGAGAAAGCGTTGGCTTCAAAAACGCTTCCGACGAACTGACGGCAGAACTTGTCAATAAATATACCAATCTTTACGTTAAGGAAAAACTGAACGATTTTGAGGACAAGTCCCCTCGCTTTATATATCTTTTCAACAGGCTCCTTCCGTCTGTCCGGAATGTGGTGTCCGATATGGTTAGAGAACTGTCAAAGTCTGATTTTGTACCCCTTGACTTTGAACTTTCATTCTCAAACGGAGGCGATCTTCCCCCTGTGAAAATAAGCGGCGGCGGAAACGATCTTTTCCTTAACGGAACAGCCGACCGTGTTGACGGATATTTTTACGACGGAAAACTTTATCTGCGCGTCATCGATTATAAAACAGGCAAAAAATCCTTTTCCCTGACAGACGTATGGAATGGGATGGGAATGCAGCTGCTTCTCTATCTTTTTGCTCTTGAGATGGAAGGAAAGTCGCGCTACAACGCCGAACTAGTACCCGCCGGAGTACTGTACGTTCCCGCCCGGGATACCCTCATATCCGCCTCAGGCGACCTTTCGGAAGAGGAGCTTTCAAAAGAAAAATCCAAGGCGCTTAAACGCAGCGGCCTTATACTCTTTGATGCTTCCGTCATAAATGCAATGGAAAAATCGGACAACCCCGAATATATTCCGGTAAGCTTTAAAAAAGACGGCTCTCTCACTTCGGACAGTCTTGCCACTTCGGAACAGTTCTGTGCGCTGCGCAACCATGTTGACCGGCGCTTGATTGAGCTGTCCGAAAACATTAGGCGCGGGAAAATCGACGTTTCGCCATACTATAAAGGTGAGCAGGACAATGCCTGCCTTTACTGCCACTTTAAATCCGTGTGCCGGTTTGATGAATCCCGGGACACAAGACGGTATCTTTCAAAAGTAACTCCCGGTGAATTCTGGGAACGGCTGGAGGGTAAAAATGAGCAGAATCAATCTGACTGAGGACCAAAAAAGAGCGGTTTTGGCCCGTTCGTCTTCCTTTCTGGTTTCAGCTGCCGCCGGAAGCGGCAAAACAAGAGTGCTTACAGAACGCTTGATGTCATATATAACCGACGAAAACGACCCAAAAGATATAGACAGTTTCCTTATTATTACATATACCCGCGCCGCCGCTGCGGAGCTCCGAGGGAGGATTCTGGATGAATTGTCCCGTCTGTCGGCTTTGGAACCGGAAAACCGCCGTCTGCGCCGCCAAAGCAGTCTTTGCTATCGGGCGCAGATAGGGACCATCCACAGCTTTTGCACATCTATTCTGCGAGAGTTCTGCCATGAGGCAGGCCTGACCCCGGATTTCCGCGTCGGCGACGAGGATAAGTGTGCTGAATTGCGGGAAAAGGCTCTTGAAAAAGTTTTGGATGAAGCGTACGAACATATAGACAGCGACAGCAACTTTGCCTCTCTTGCCGACAGCGTCGGCGCCGGCAGGGACGACTCCCGGCTTGTTTCCGCAATCCTTGATCTGCATGAGAAAATGCAGAGCCATCCATATCCGGAAAAATGGGCAACTCTTCAGCTTTCTTCGCTCGACGTTTCCGGCTTTGCGGATGCCTCCGAAACCATCTGGGGCAGGGAGATTATGAAAAGTGCTGAAAAAACCGCCGCTTTCTGGTTGGGAAGGCTTGAAGAAACATGGAATTTTTTAAACTCCTCTCCATCCGAGAATGCGCCTATTATTTCCGCATACGGAGAAAGCCTCTGCGTAACCATGGACGCAATGCGTTTTTTCCTGCGTGCGCTTGACTCTGGCTGGGACTGCGCAAGAAATGCCCTGCCCATTCCTTTCCCGCGTTTTAAGCCGCTGAAAAATTATGCTTTTGAAGACAGAAAGGCTGCTGTTTCCGCAGTTCGTGCCGCCTGCAAAGAGTCTATGAAAAAGTTCGACTCGCTTTTTGACGCTCCATCTGAAAAACTGCTCTCCGATTTGGCTTCAACCGTCCCCTCAATGAGGGCCCTTATAAAGCTGACACTTGATTTTGACAGGACTTATTCTAACGAAAAACGAAGGCTGAACATTCTTGATTTTTCGGATCTTGAGCATATTGCGGTCAGGTTGCTCTGCGATCCCGAAACCGGAATGCCGACAGAAACTGCTCTCCTTATATCGAAGCGCTATACTGAAATAATGGTAGACGAATATCAGGATGTAAACGCCGTGCAGGATCTTATATTCCGGTGCATATCAAAAGACGGAAACAACATTTTTATGGTCGGCGACGTAAAACAATCAATATACCGTTTCCGCCTTGCCGATCCCAGCATAT
>JAAYWX010000043.1 GCA_012516225.1 Clostridiales bacterium | reverse complement strand
TTTCTTATAATGTCGGCTGCGAAAAGGTTTTCCCTGTGCATTCTCCGACTATCGTTTCTGTTGAGACACTCCGCAAAGGAAAAGTTCGCAGAGCTAAACTTTACTATCTCCGTGACAGAGTCGGCAAACAGGCTAAAGTCAAGGAACGTGTTTAACACAAATAAAAAAGAGGCTTTGGCCTCTTTTTTTATTTGTGTTAAACTTAACAGGAACAGAAAACTTTATGCAAACTTAGCTTATTTTTCTTCTTTTATTGTTGCTAAAACCCTTACGTTGCGTGTATAATGAGTTTTTAGAAAAGTATTCAAAAGGGAGGCGCCTTTTTTGGATAAAAAATATAACTTTAATGACAGTGATGAAGATTCTTCAGAATTTGATTACGAACGTTTTATTCTTGAAGAAGAAAATGCGGAAAAATTAAAAAAGACTGCCGAAAAAACTAAGAAATCAAAGAAGACAAAAACCCCTGAAAAGCCGCATACTGCGGCAAATGAAATATATGACTGGATACAGTGCCTTGTCTCTGCGCTTCTAATTTGTGTTCTTGTCTTTGCTTTTTTTGTACGTATAATAGGAATAATAGGATCTTCAATGGTTCCCACTTTCCATGATGGCGACAGCGTCATAATATCCAATTTGTTTTATAAGCCCAAGCAGGGCGATGTTGTCGTTCTACGCAAACTTTCATTTCAGGAAAAGCCGATAATCAAGCGTATTATAGCCGTTGAAGGGCAGACGGTTGATATAGATTTCGAGCAGGGGATAGTTTATGTGGACGATAAGCCTCTCGACGAGCCGTACATTGCAGAACCCACACTCACTCCCCTTGATTTCGATGGAAAAATAACCGTTCCCGAAAACTGCGTGTTCGTTATGGGAGATAACCGAAACAATTCCACAGACAGCCGTAGCAACCAAATAGGCTGCGTGGATACACGATATATAATGGGGAAAGTGCTTTTAAGAATACTGCCAGTCGACAAATTTGGAACTTTTTAGCACAATATATCCAAGTACATCATCGGAGGGAAACTTCACAATGTCAGATAATACGGAAAAAATGAATATACAATGGTTTCCGGGACATATGACCAAAGCCCGCCGCATGATCGAGGAAAATATGAAACTGGTTGATCCCGTATGTAAGATAATAGATGCGAGGATACCTTTTTCAAGCCGAAATCCGGATATTGACAAACTTGCCGGAAGCAAACCACGGCTTGTAATATTAAACCGCATTGATCAGGCGGATCCATCGGTAACGGCGCTTTGGCGGGATTTTTTTACTTCCCGCGGATTTGCCGTACTGGAAACTGACTGCAAAAGCGGGAAGGGCATATCCGGTTTTCCAAATGCCGTAAGAGCGGTTCTTAAAGATAAAATCGAAGCTTATGCGGTAAAAGGGCAGGCTACGCGGCCTCTACGCGCCATGATTCTTGGCATACCCAATGTTGGAAAATCAACCTTTATCAACAGGGCGGCGGGGCGGAAGGCGGCACTTGTTTCCGACAAACCAGGGGTGACACGCGGCAAACAGTGGATAACAATTGACCATGGGCTGGAGCTTTTAGATACTCCGGGAATATTGTGGCCTCGCTTTGATAATCAGCAGGTAGGCGAAAATCTTGCGGTTACCGGTGCCATCCGCGACGAAATTTTGGACAGGGAAACTTTAGCGGCAAATTTCATGGTAAAACTGCGTGAACTTTACCCGCAAAGTATCGAACATCGTTATAAATTTACTCCTTCACCCTCCGCAAATGGTTTTGAACTTCTTGAAGAAGCCGCAAAAAAGCGCGGATTTATAGTATCAAAAGGGGAATATGACCTTGAACGCATGGCCGCAACCCTGCTTGACGAATTCCGCGGCGGCAAACTCGGAAGAATAAGCCTTGAGAAACCGGATATCTTTGAAAAACAGGCTTAATGCCGGCATTTCAGGTGTATTATGGGACTATGGGATATTGAGCTTGAGGTACTGCAAAGCGGTTATAAAACAGTGTGCGGCGTAGATGAAGCGGGGAGAGGCCCTCTTGCAGGTCCCGTATGCGCAGCGGCGGTAATTCTCCCGCCCGGGATAGAAATTAAAGGACTGAACGATTCCAAAAAGCTTTCCGAAAAGAAGCGTGAAGAACTTTATGCGGAAATAACCGAAAAGTCCCTGTACTACGGGATCGCTTTTGCAAGTGTAGATGAAATAGAAAAACTGAACATTCTCGGAGCAACATTTCTTGCTATGAACCGTGCAATTTCAAAACTTGGAATATTCCCCGAACTTGCCCTTATAGACGGGAACCAGTCCAAAGGCATAGACTGCAACTGTCGCTGCATTGTCGGCGGAGATGCCAAATGTGCAAGTATTGCCGCTGCATCCATACTTGCAAAGGTCACCCGTGACCGGCTTATGGTCGAATACGATAAAGAATATCCCCAATACGGCTTTGCCAAACACAAAGGATACGGAACCAAGGCACATAAAGAAGCTCTGATGAGATTCGGACCGTGCGGGATACACCGGCCGTCTTTTCTCAGCAAGATTTTTCCGGAGGGAAGCTCATGGATAAGAAGCTTGCCGGCCGTTTCGGCGAACAGCAGGCCGCAGAATATCTAAAGAAAAAGGGATACCGGATAATAGGGCTTAATTATTTCTGCAGGTTCGGGGAAATTGATGTTATCGCCGCGGATAAAAAGTACATAGTATTTGTTGAGGTTAAACTCCGCAAATCCGATAAATTTGCCCAGGCAAAAGAGTTTGTGACGAAAAGCAAACAGGAAAAACTTATTAAAGCAGCTT